>JANMSY010000259.1:0-3499 GCA_031389865.1 Anaerolineales bacterium
GCCCTGATGCGAGTCCGCGCGTTTCGTGTGCAAGATACTCTGGCGTGAGTGAAAACGTTCTACGATGGGCAGGTTCAGAGCGCACGATGACGCAGCCAGCCTCAAAGGGGATGTGCATCCATTTGTGAAGATCAAGCGCGACGGAGTCGGCTCGTTCGATTCCCAATAGCTTAGATTTTACATTCTCTGCAAGCACAGCCACGGCCCCAATGGCACCGTCCACATGAAACCAGAGGTCTTCGCGTTTGCAGATATCAGCCAGGGCATTCAAATCGTCAACTGCACCGGTGTTGATCGTGCCTGCGGTTCCAATAATGCAGATCGGGCGATGACCAGCTTCGCGGTCTTTTGCGATAGTCTCTTCCAATGCCTGGATGTCAATGGTGTAATCACTCTTCACTGGAATTTTTCGCAAGCTGGTACTTCCCATCCCCAGCAGTTCAATCGCTTTTTGACTGCAACTATGCACTTCATCGGATGCATAGACTGTCAACTTTTGAGGAGCCGCCTGCATCCCCAACTCACGAACGTTGAAGCCTGCCTTGGTGTTTCTCGCGACGGCGATGCCCACGAAGTTTGCCATCGAGCCGCCGCTGACCAGTAATCCGCTGGCATCCTTTGGAAAACTCATCATATCTTTTATCCAATTGACCACCTGCTCTTCAACCAGATTCGCGGCATGATTCCCACCGCCAAGATTTGGATTCATGATCGCGGCCATAAAATCGGACAGCGCGCCGAACACAGTCCCAGCACCCATATACCAACCCCAGAAGCGTGGATGAATATTTCCCATCGGATAGGGAAGAATTGTTTCTGAAAATTCCTGATACGCCGCATCGGCTCCGCCTGGCTCGCGGGGAGCTGGTTCTTCAAAACGGGCAGTGACTTCCTCTGGAACCGGTTGCCAGACAGGGCGTTCGCGAACAGTTTCAAGATACGTGATCGCATCATCGACCATGCGGTGTGCAAGTGCCCGCATCTCATCCCAGTTTTCGGGGTCAAGCGTTTCGTAATTTTTAGTTTTATTCATTCAAGTATCCTTTTTTTATATTAAACAAAATCCTGTATGATAAATATATTTTAAACTAATATCTCCCGTCAACTCTTTGATTGACAGGAGATATATGACCTATGGATTTTCGTTATAAAGTTTTCGATGCGCTAACTCTTTATTTCTATTGCAAGTGAGCCTCAAGGAACCATAGCGCTTTATCGAGTCCGCGAGAGACCTCGGTGAACAGATCCGCTGTGCCAGTATCTTCTGCCTTATCGGCGGTATCAATTGCTGCACGGGTTGTAGCTGCAACATTGGCATATCGTACGGCCAGGGCTTCAACAGTTGGCATGCCATCAACAACATTTGATGGATATTCCGGCAGGCGCGAAGCGGCTGCGGCCATACGAACAGTACCTTTGGCGGTACCTCCCAGAGCTGTCACACGTTCAGCAATTAAATCTATGTATTCTTCAAGCTGGTCGCTGAGTTTCTCAAAAAGGATATGTAATTGGTAGAACCCTGCTCCCTTGACATTCCAGTGTGCCTGGTACGTCTGGCTGTGAAGGTCGGATATATCCGCAAGTTGTTGATTAAGCAGCTTGGTCATCTTTTCTCGTGTTTTTGCTGGGAGGTCATTGCGGGTCTTGAATTTTTTTGTGGTTGCCATTTTTTACTTCCTTTCTAAAATGAGGGTCTTTGATTCACCAGATAAAGCGTCCATCCGTCTATCCTGGATTTACATGCTCACTATTTACTGATAACTGGTAGCACTTCCCCATACAACTTTCGATGTACCACACTCATGATGCTTGCGAATCTCCACCAGTCAGCAAACCTGCGACTGATATATCCTCATCTATTTCATCCCAATGTAAGCTTGCACCGCCGCCGCCAATTTCAAAATTTTTTCTTTGATCCGCTGTTGCCTGATGGAGCAGAGGAAACCAGATGGTGGGAACACTAACGATACGCCCATCGGTCAGATGAACTTCCATCATTTCATCTTTAAATTTCACTGTTTTCGCCAGGGCTGTCGTTGGGCGAAACGCTTTTTGGAATTTTGGTTTCTGTTTGGATTGATTATCAACTGAGGTGCTCATTCCATGCCTCCAGTAGTTCTGCTTGATGTTCCTGAATGATCCTCTCTATCTCATTCAACTCATGCGCTCGAAAGCCATAATTAGCTGCCAGTCTTATAGGATTGAGCCAAAATTTGGCTTGGTCACTCTCAGCTTTCACATGGATGTGCGGCGGTTCATTGTTTTCGTTGCTGAAAAAGTAGAAGCGATAGCGACCGACTCGTAAGACTGTTGGCATAGAGTTTTATCCGTCTTTCGAAAATAGTATAGCATGATTTTAATTTTATGAATTTACCATCTCCCCATACAACTTTCGATGCACCACACTCAACGCGCGGACTTGCTCTGCGGCATGATACGAAGACCTCACCAGCGGATTCGACTCGACCCATTGGAAGCCGATCTCTTTGCCGTAATCACGTAATTCGGCGAATTCTTCCATTGTGTAATAACGATCCATTGCCATATGCTTCTTACTCGGTTGCAGGTATTGACCAATCGTCAAAATGTCCACGCCCCAACTGCGTTGGTCGCGCATCACAGCTTTGACTTCATCCATCGTCTCACCCAAGCCAAGCATGATGCCAGATTTAGTTAATACATCCGGGTCAAGTTTCTTTGCATTGGATAATGTCGCGGCTGCCCATTCGTAATTATCCTGCGGTTGGACTGCCTTGAATAAACGCGGCACGGTTTCAACATTGTGATTCAAAATTTCAGGGCGCGCATCCATCACAATTTTCAAGGCTTCGAGAGAGCCTTTGAAATCGGGGATCAATACTTCAATCGAACAACCGGGCAATACTTCACGAATCCTGCGGATGACCATTGCGAAGATCGGCGCGCCGCCATCACGGCGTTCATCGCGATTCACCGATGTGATGACCGCATGTTTCAACTCCATCGATTTCACGGCTTGTGCCACGCGCTCGGCTTCGCCCCAGTCCATGAGCGTGGGCTTGCCGTGTTTGATATCGCAGAAGGCACAGGTGCGCGTGCATACGTCACCGAGCATCAGGAAAGTTGCAGTGCCGCTGCCCCAGCACTCGCCGAGGTTCGGGCACATCGACGCGGCCCCTCGCTTACGCGTCGGGCTTCTGTTAGGTCTTCTTTGCGGTGAATTCCTCTTTGACTTGTGTCAAGCGAAGCTGGTGGATGCCAACCTGACTTTCTACCCCGGCTTCTTTGCTTTGCTCTGCTTGAGCATGGGCTGGAGCTCGTCGACAAAGTCGCGCACGTCTTTGAATTCGCGATAGACGCTGGCGAACCGCACAAAGGCCACCTGATCGAGGCGGCCGAGATGCTCCATGACCAGGTCTCCCACGCGGCGGCTTTCAATCTCGTCTTCGAAGTTCGAGTAGACCTCGGCCGCCACGGCCGAGACGACCGATTCGATCTGCTCGTCGCTGATAGGCCGTTT
>JANMSY010000179.1:0-3508 GCA_031389865.1 Anaerolineales bacterium
TGGATATGTCGTTGCGAACCGCCGCTTTTGTTCTTTGGCGGTGAAGCAATCTCCTTTTCATCAGGCAAAATCTAGTTTTTGGGAGATTGCTTCTCGAAGACTCGCAACGACATGGTTAATTTCTGTTGGGCTAGGTAGAGAAGTCGCAGATGGCATCTGTGTGGGAGTCTTGGTGGGCGGCGGAGTGATAGTGGGCAGGGAGGTTGATGTAGCGACAGGGCTTAATCCCGGAATATTGCCACACGCGGTGATTAGCATTGTCAAGAACAAAGTAAAATATGGAAAACGTTTCATAAAATACCTCCTTGGTATAACAGGCGAACGTCTCCAAGAACTGAAACCTATCCCACTGCATAGAGGACATTATTATCCAGATATAGTAGGAGCAATGAATGTATTGTCTTAAAAAGGCAACGCGCTCATGGATGCAAACAAGCTGGGCTGGAATCGCTCAAGCCATCGGGTTTTGCGTAATTCCACCTATATTGTTCGTACGTGCCTTTTCAACAATCTCGCCTCTATCCTCACCCTGATTAAATCAGGGATTATCCTGCAACAGGCGATACCTGATACTCGATTTTGCTCGGCACACTGACGCGGCTTGAAGCATCGAGAATTTCAAGCGAAACAAGATTGCCTTTCTCATCATAATCCAGAATCACACCTGGCTTGTCCTCGTCGCTTTCCGCGACAGGGGTATCGGTAAAGATAATGGTTAAGGTATCGGTTTCGCGGTCGTAAATGACTTTCATATCTTATCTCCAGTATTTCCTGATTTTGCTGGTCCGATAAACCGTGACAATACTTGGCGGAGTATCGTCAATATCAACAAACACACGTAACAAATATTCTTTGAGCGGCTCACCTTGTTCGATTCGTGCTTGATAAACCGCGCGTCCGGTGCGAATCATTTCTGCTTGTTCAGGACTGGCTAATACTTTTGCCACTTCCTCTTCGCTGATATTGCGCCGCGCCATTTCCTGCAAGGCGTGGGTCGTGATACGATAACTCCTGATTAGCGGCAATATATGCCTTCATTTTACATCAAAAAGGGGGATGTAAAGTCTGCCTGATTTTAAGGCTGCAAGCACACAGGAATGGAATCGATTAAACCATCAGGCTCCTGTGTCCCCCCATTTTCATCGTAGATCTTGACAAACCGAATTTCGGCGAATTGCTTAAGATTCAACATGATCAGATCCGCGATGTTGAAATCCCGCCCGTCGGGCGTGCAGGTTCCTTCGAGGAAGACATGCGCCACGTCATCGCGAAGTTCAAATCTGTCGTAACCTGTGAATCCGTTATAGAGGGCGATCCAGCCAAAGGAGAAGCGCTCCGTTGCGCCAGGCCCTTTGAAGTATTCATCCAAAACATTGCCGATCACATTATTTGTGCGCGCCCAGCGCACCCCTGCCACTTCAAAAGGAGGCGTGTTAGTGTTGTAACGTGCCTTGCTCACAAAATATAGATTGACCTTTACAAACGACAGCGTGGCAGTGGGACGCCGCGTGTGTGTTGGAGTGGGAGTCCGTGTGGATGTTCGTGTGGGCGTGGGTGTCCGGGTCGGGGTGATCGTCGCTGTGAAGAACTGTGATAAGCACAGCGGTTCAGAATCGCTCTGCCCCGTTGGGTTTTGAGTCTGCCCATTCTGGTCGTAGATCTTCACAAAACGGATCTCGGGGAATTGTTTGAGATTGAACTTGAGGAGATCGGCAATATCAAAGTTCTTCCCTTCGGAGGCACACGCGCCCGTCAGATGGACATGTGCGACACCGTTATTGATCTCGAGCCTGCTGTAGCCGGTAAATCCGTTGTAGATGGAAATCCAGCCGAAGTTAAATCTTTCTGTGGAACCAGGACCTTTGAAATATTCATTGAGCGCAGATTGGGACAGCACATTGGAACGCGCCCAACGCCTGCCTGCCACTTCAATGGGCGGCGCATTTGCTTCATAGCGGACCCTGTTCGCAAAGTAGACATCGATCAGGGTGTAAACGGGGGTCGCGGTTGGGAGCCGCGTACGCGTCGAGGTGGGTGTGCGGGACGGGGTGCGCGTGAACGTCGCGGTGCGCGTGGGTGTGGGAGTACGCGTGAGAGTTGGAGTGCGCGTTGCCGTCGGTGTACGAGTCATTGTCGGTGTGCGGGTGGGAGTGCGTGTTCGTGAAGCTGTAGCCGTAAACGTTGGGGTACGTGTCACTGTGGGTGTTGGGCTAAGGGTCGGTGAACGCGTGATCGTGGGCGTAGGAGATTTGGTTGGCGTCCGAGTTATGGTTGAGGACGGGATAATGCTCGGCGTGGGAGTCACGGAAGGGGTGCGCGTGGAGGTAACGGTAACAGGCGTGAGCGGTGTTGGAGTCGAGTCATCCTGGAAGACGAATCGGACCGCATCCGCTCCCACGAATAAATCCGAAACGGTCGCGGCTTCATCCTGCGTCCGATTGGTGAGTTCAATGTATTCTTCACCGTCGCCCGTGAAGTTGTATTTGCCAACGTACACCCACCCATCGGTGACATAATAAATATTTGGGAAAACATCCTGATTTATGACAACGGTATCCGATTCGCCCGCGTGATGAATGGCATAAATTGCGCCTTGTGTCGTGGCTCGAACGGTGGGGATGCGAACAAAAACCGAGTAAAAGCCATCGCGCGCACCCGCGGGAAAAACCCATTGAGCAGTACAGGTGGGAGAGGTAGTACGCGGGCGCGCATAGCGCATTACGCCACCCTGCGAACCTCCTGCAGCGATGTCATTCCAACATTCATCAGGATCTTCTTCAAAACCCGCTGAGCCATCGTCTACAATGATTCCGCCCGTGAGCGTGGGAGGATAACTGAGAGCGGGGCCCGAGGGATAAATTTTCGATCCGTAATACGCCAGGGAAGGATACGTAACCCACAGTGACTCTGGCTGATTATTGACCCATGGGTCTGCGCCGCTGCCCTTCCATCCATACGGGTCAACAGACCGGCCGGCAGGATTGCGAACCAGCAAATGCAGGTGTGGGCCGGAGGAATTGCCTGTCGTGCCGCTGATGCCCAGCGTCTCACCATGAGGCACGAACGTACATGCCACTGTTGAACATGCCTGCACCGCGACAGAACTCATGTGACCATAGTATGTGTTGTACCCATTGGGATGATGCAGGCGGACGTAGATACCGAGGTTGACTTTGTGATTCTGCGGATCCCACCAGCCTGCGTAGACGACCTGGTCTGCATCGGCTGCGGCATAGATCGGGCGGTAGGAAATGCCATAATCCACGCCATCATGACCGTCGTAATAGACCCAGTCGCCCAGGCTGTAGGACCAGTATCCGCCGGAGCCCGCGTTGCAAACCCCGGCTTGTGGAGGAGGTGTGCCAGGCGGCGCAGGTGATGGACAGGTCTTGTTTGCCGCGTCACCTGTGAAGGCAACTACGCGGTTATCGAATGTATAGTTTGGTGTGGAATGATCAAAGATGGATTCCTGCGAGGCAGAACCAGGGTAGGGAGGATAAAGAAAAGG
>JANMSY010000302.1:0-15359 GCA_031389865.1 Anaerolineales bacterium
CGTTGGGGCTGGCGACAGCTTTGATGCAGGCTTTTTGTATGGTTATCTGAACCAGTGGCCGCTTGAGAAAACTCTACGGCTGGCTTGTGTATGTGGAGCGCTGTCCACGCAGAGGGCCGGCGGAGCAGATGGACAGCCATATCTCGATGAGGCGATGAAACATGTATCTGCATGAGATCCTTGCGGCACAGAAACGCGGCGAAGCAAAGGGAATCCCCTCCATTTGTTCGGCGCATCCGTATGTGTTGAAGGAGACATTGCGGTTGTGTGGGGGGCTTGGCGTACCCGCGTTGATCGAAGCGACATGTAACCAGGTGAACCAATATGGGGGATACACAGGCATGACGCCCAAAGATTTTGTGGCGTATGTGAAGGGCATTGCCGGTGAAAACAGCTTCCCATTTGCGAGTGTGATTTTGGGCGGCGACCACCTGGGCCCCAATGTCTGGCAGAATGAACCTGCCGAGTCTGCCATGCAAAAAGCGGAAGTATTGGTCGCGGAGTATGTGAAGGCGGGTTTTGTCAAAATCCATCTCGATTGCAGTATGAATCTTGGCGATGATCCCGCGGGTGCTTTGGATGTTGAAATCATTGCTCAGCGGGCTGCGAGATTGGCTGGCGTTGCAGAAGCCTCTGGTGATCAAAACTTGCATTATGTGATCGGCACGGAAGTTCCCACACCTGGTGGGGCACACGAACATGAAGAGGGCGTCAGCGTGACAAAAGTGGCGGATGTGGCCAGGACAATCAACGTCACGCGCGATGCATTTTATCAGCAGGGGTTGCACGCCCCCTGGGAGCAGGTGATCGCGGTGGTTATACAGCCCGGTGTTGAATTTGGTGACGATTTTGTCCTGGGGTATCAGCCTGACGCCGCGCAGGGCCTGCGCCGTTTTATCGAGGGTCAATCGTTGATCTATGAAGCGCACTCCACCGATTACCAGACGCGGGATGCGTTGACGAATCTGGTGCGCGATCATTTCGGGATTCTGAAGGTGGGACCTGGCCTCACGTTCGCATTTCGTGAAGCTGTTTTTGCGCTGGCGAAGATCGAAGATGAGATATGCTCTGCCGAGGAATGCTCAAATATCGTGCAGGTGCTGGATGATACGATGCTGAAGCATCCAGAACACTGGAAGAACTATTATCAGGGGACTTCTGAAGAACAGGCCTTCAAACGAAAGTGTAGCATGAGTGACCGCATTCGTTATTATTGGGGATACCCTGAAGTGCAGCAGGCATTGGGGAAGTTGGCAAGGAATTTGATGGAAAAGAAAATCCCACATTCACTCGTGAAAGAGCACATTCCTTTTGAAGTGAATTCAAGCTCACTTGTGGACGATGTGATCTCACAGTGGATTTTCCGTGTATTAAGTGCCTACTTATCCGCTTGCGGAATAGCTCGATGATTTTGCGGTTATCGAAAAGAACCCTGCGGAGAGATCAACGCCCTGATCGAACATGGTTACATCAGGGCTTGGCGCCGGCGGTACCGGGAAGCGCGTAGCCGATAGCTTGTCGGTACTGTTTAGCTTAGGTTGAGGCTGGTGAAAAATGAGGGTCACTTTTGCCCCGAGCATGATCTCGTCCCCATTGTTCAGCGCAGTGCCCGCAGCGATTCGCTCTCCATTGATCAGCAAAACAGTGCAAATGTCACTGATTAGGTCCGATTTCCATCTAAAGAGCGTTGCGCGATCCCATGAATTTTAGATACCTTGTTGCGCCCATTTGCTGCTGCCTAACACATGACGGGTATCTTCGTTAACCCATTATGAGGGGCCGGACACCATGGCAGTCCATGCATGGTTCAATTGCAAAAATCTGTAGAGAAAGGCTTGTAAATGGATATTTTAAAAAGAAGCGACTTGCAACAGTTGATCGAGACCAATGGCGAATGGCATGTCTCCCTGTATATGCCAACCGAACGCGCCGGGGCTGAGCAGCAACAGAACCCGATACGCCTGAAGAACTTAATGGCTGAAGCGGAGGAAAAACTGTTAGAGTATGGAGTCCGCAGGCCCGATGTCGAGAAAATGTTACAACCGGCGCAGGACCTATTGGCGGACAGAGAATTCTGGCAGCATCAAAGTGAAGGACTCGCCGTTTTCCTGTCAAACGACACCTCACGGACATACCGCCTGCCTGCCCGTTTCGAGGAGTTGGTTGTCGTGGGAAAAAGCTTTTCCGTCCAACCGCTCCTGCCGTTGCTGAACGGGAACGGAAATTTTTATATTCTCACTCTCAGCCAAAATCAAATAGGATTGTTTCAGGCAACCCGCGACAATCTCAGCGGAGTTGAATTGAAGGATATTCCCGCCAACATGGATGACGCGCTGCAAATAGATGATCTGCAAAAGAACGTGGGCTTTCAGACCATGACGAGTAACAGTGGCGGTGCTGGCGGGGAGCGTGCCGCCATCCATTATGGACAGGGCGTCGAAGATGATAAGAAGGAATTGCTGCGGCGCTACTTTCAACTGGTCGATCAGGGGATTGTCCGCCAGATGGATGACGAGTCGGCTCCGATGGTCCTGGCAGGAGTGGAATATCTGCTTCCCATCTATCGTGAAGTGAGTACATATCGAAACCTTCTGGAGGATGGCCTGGAGGGAAGCCGCGATCGGCAGGATCTTAATGAGTTACACGCCGACGCATGGAAGCTGGTGGAACCGGTCTTTATGAAGAACCAGCAGGAAGCCGTTGACCGCTTTTTGGAGCTGGATGGTCAACAGAACGGCCTCGCAACGGCTGACCTTGATTCAGCGGTCAAGGCAGCGATCGGCGGAAGGATCGAGACCTTGATCGTTCCCACTGGGGTGCAGAAGTGGGGGCACTATGACCCCGCAAAAGATGCTGTTGTCTTCGACTCAGAACCCACGCAGGAGAATGAAGACATGATCAACTTTACCGCGGTGCAGACCGTGCTCAGTTCCGGGAATGTCTATGCTGTGCCCGCCGAGCAGCTCCCCGGCGGTGGAGATGTGGCTGCGATCCTGCGTTACGCTATTTAGCGTAGACATAAGCTGAAAACGTCCCGCAGTCATTTGACCTGCGGGACGTTTTCATGCGGGTTTGTTATTCTTCGACATCCAACTCTTCATTATCATCTGCCGAAGCCGGGTTCAACTCCCAGCGATGGCGGTCGCGGTCAAGGATCTTTTTATCGCTGTTGAGTGCTTCATCATCCCGATAGGTGAGCCCTGCCGCTGCGCCGATCTCATCGACAACGTCCTGATCGGGGGTAGAGACACTGCCGCCGACGCTTTCCTCGCCTGCCTGGGAACTATCTTCCCAGGCCGCGTCGATATCACCGCCCGATAAACTGGGATCGACCGAGTTGTGCTCGTTTAACTTTTCCTCGAGTTTCTGCCGTCCTCCAGAGGCCAGCCCCTGTCTCTCAGCAAAATCATCCTGGATATCTTCATCATCGGTGTAATGATTGATCTGTTCACTGATCTCATCTGCGTTGGAATCCAGGATAAATTTATCGAACGAGTCCTCTTCATCCAATAAATAATTTTCGCCGTCACGGTTGTCGGGGTCCGTGGGAATGATCTCGGTTATCTTGTAGGCATCCTCAGCAGCAGGTTCCACTTCCCCGGTGTATGGGTCAATTGGGCCCAAGGGTTTATTGTGTGGCGAAACTTTCTTTTCTTCTTCGTTCTTTTCTTCCTTATCATCATCTTTATTCATACTGGTACCTTGTCCTCTACTGAATTTGTGATTCCGAACCTCCACGGGGTGCTTCACTGAGTCAAAACGAAATGGTTTGGAGAATGATATGCTGCCTGCTATATGAATCGAATAAGTAATAAGCTGTCGGCTTATGCTGTGTAGGCTATTAACCTTTTCCTGCTTTGGCAGAAACTTTTGGCTTGACAGTCAGTTGGGTTGCGCGCCTCGGGCGAATATTGCGGATGATCTCTCCCGTGACCCGATCATCCGGTGGGTGGCATCCGGCAGGGTCTTGACGGAGCCCAATGCCGTTAATGAAGCGGTCGCAACGGCAGGCGGGTGCTGCGCTTTAAATAACAGGGGAAGCAGGAGAGTCAGCGCGAGAGCCTCGACTGCCGCGCTCATGTGGACTGGTTTGCCTGCAGTGCAAAGCTGGGTCGTGTTGACACACATTTAAAAGCGGGTATACTACCCAAGCAAGTTACCCCATACCTTTATTGTTCATCAGTAAGTGATCCACCCAAATGTTGTCATTCTTCGAGCCCGTGGGGGCACTTCCGAGCGAGAAGAATCATGTTTTTTCCCACTAGTTTTCAAAAACTCAACAGGAAAGCACCCACAAGAGGGCAGCAGCAGGCAGCAACTGCCTACCTGGGCACACTCGCGCTTTCAAATATCGCACTCGCAGACTTGATGACCCAGGCAGCTGCTTTAATGGCACAAGTCCTGTCTGTGGAGTATTCGTTGATATGGCAACTGGAAGCAGACAAAAGCCATATATCGCAAAAGGCAGGCTCAGGGTGGAAGAAAGAAGCAGTGGAAAGTTCGCAGGTGCCTGTTGAACCGAACTCACTGGAAGGTTTCACACTCTCAGTCCAATATCCAATCCTCATGCAAGATTTCAAAGAAGAGACTCGATTCAAGCCATCGAGCCTGCTGTTGGAGCATGGGGTGGTCAGCGGAATGAGCGTAATAATCGGAACTGTTGAAAATCCCTACGGTGTGCTGCAAGTATTCTCGCGGCACGTTCAAACCTTTTCGCAAACGGATATCTATTTCCTCCATAGCATCGCGAATATTCTCGGGTTATTCCTGCATCTGAAGAACAGGGAAGCCAGCCTGTTGGCAGTCAATGAGCACTTGCGAGATCAACGGTCCAGGCAGCAATCCACCGCCCACCCTGGAAATGGGAAATTTGACTTGTACGAGATCAAGAACCGTCTGATCGAAAGTACGGAACGCGAACGACTTCGCCTGGCGCAGGAATTGCATGACACTCCCATTCAGGATCTGTATGGCTTGATCTATCAACTGGATGATCTGAAGGACAATTTGAAAAATATGGAGAGCGAAAAGATCCTCGATGAGTACGACCATACACTCCGCAGGATCGTGGATAACCTGAGAACGATCTGCGGAGAGTTGCGCCCTCCCTCACTCTCTCCCTTTGGTCTGGAAGTGGCAATCCGCGATCACGTGGAAAAGCTTCGAGAACAAAACCCGGATCTAACCGTGTATCTGGAACTGACGCGCGATCAGCAAATATTATCAGACAGCCTGAGGTTATGCCTCTTTCGCATTTATCAGCAGGCGATCCACAATGTGATGCGACACGCGAAAGCAACCGAGGTGTACATACGATTTCGATGGGATGCAGATACGATCATGCTGGAGATCGAGGATAACGGCAAAGGCTTCGATGTCCCGCGGCATTGGGTTGAATTGGTGCGTCATGAACATTTTGGACTCGCGGGACTTGCGGAGCGTATGGAAAGCGTCCATGGGAAACTCGAGGTCGTATCCGCTGTGGGGAACGGAACACTGGTGCGGGCGCTTGTGCCGCGTCAATAATGGTACAGGGTCAAGGAGATTTAATGGAAAATATCCGAGTAATGCTCGCCGATGATCATCCCGTGGCAAGGGCCGGGATCCGAAAATTCCTGAACAAGGCGACTGATATCGAGATCGTCGCGGAAGCGGAAGACGGGTATCAGGCACTGGAACTTGCAAAGACGCTTGTTCCGGATGTGCTGCTATTGGATGTAGAACTGCCCGGATTGAAGGGGCTTGAAGTTGCCCGGGAATTACAGGCGATCCATTCGCCGGTAAACATCCTGGTGCTCAGCACCTATGATGATAAGCGATTCATCTTCGGCCTGCTCGGGAACGGCGCTGCGGGATATTTAACGAAGGAAGAGGTGCCGGAAACGATTGTGCAGGCCGTGCGTGGAGTGGCGCGTGGCGAAAAGGGGTGGGTGAGCAGGCGGATTGCCGCCATCATGTCTGCATGGACTCAAACCGATGAGAACTCAGGCAAGAGCCTGACGCCGCGCGAAATGGATGTGCTGAAGTGGGTGGTCAAGGGAAAAACGAACCAGGAAATCGGGATGCAGCTGGGCATCAGCCAGAAAACCGTCGAAAAACACCTGGAATCCGTTTTTGCAAAATTGAAGGTCACGTCACGCGTGGAGGCAGCCGTGATGGCCGTACAGGAAAAATGGGTGTAACCTTTTTTAGGCAATTCCCGTATTGTTTGGGGGAATTAAAAACGGTATAACGAGAAACATAAAAACACTATAAATTTCCGAATAAATCCCTACACTGGCAGGTGTTTTTGCCTGCAATTTCTAAAAAGTGTAGTAATTGATACAACAAAAGGTAGTCCAATGAAACTCAAAAATGAGATCCGGGTGATCCTTGCCGATGACCATGCCTTGGTGCGTCGGGGCATTCGCAGGATTTTGGAAAAAACTTCAGATATTCTTGTCATCGGAGAAGCGGGCACGGGGGCGGAGGCAATTCACCTGGTACAGGAACTGACGCCTGATGTGCTTTTACTCGATATGGAAATGCCCGATATGAGTGGGCATCATGTGATACAGGTCTTGCGCATCAGAAATTCCCGTGTATCCATTCTGGTGTTGAGCGCCTGCGATGATCATCACTTTATTGCGGAGACCTTACGGGAGGGAGTGGATGGCTATCTTCATAAAAGCGAAACGCCTGCAAAAATCCGCGAAGCCATCTATCAGACAGTTAAAAAAAATGAAGCTATTCTTGAAGACCAGTTGCTGCTGGATCAAACTCTCGGCTCGATCCATATTTTGCCAGAGGATATGAATTTGCCGTAGCCCTCTGACTGTCACATTCAAAAGAGTGGGGATGCGTCTATTAAATGGGGGCAATTTCAGTACCGCGCAGTGCGGTTCCTTCCTATTGTAAAATTCCTCGTACCTTTTTTTACATCCCTGTGTTTCCAGTTAAAATACGAATCCTGTTATTGTTCTCCGAATGGGGAAGGAGGATGTGGAAAAGCATAAAATCATATGTCTGTTCGGTACCTTGGTGGCAGGTAAAATCATTTCAAAGGAGAATTACGGACATGGCTAATAAGTCCCACGAACATGACAAGCAAGTATTGCATAAAATGGGGTATGCGCAGGAACTGTCCCGCCGCATGAGCGGCTTCTCAAATTTCGCAATTTCGTTTTCGATCATTTGTATCCTGGCTGGAGGTATTTCTTCCTTCTATGCCGCTTTCAATTCGACCGGCGGCGCGGGTGCCTTCATCGGATGGCTGGTAGGTGGTTTCTTTGCTTTTCTAGTCTCTTTAAGCATGGGACAGATTGCATCTGCCTATCCAACGGCGGGTGGTTTGTACCACTGGGGTTCCATCCTCGGCGGAAAGTTTTTGGGCTGGCTTACTGCCTGGTTCAACCTGCTGGGCCTGCTCTTCGTTGTTGCATCGGTAGATGTGTTCCTCTATCAGGTCTTCTTTAAGGGACTCCTGATCGATACGGTGCTCGGTGGCAATTTCCTTGGCATGGATGCAACCACCTGGGGTATTAATCAGCAGCATATTTTCGTAGTCATTGCCCTGATAACACAGGCACTCTTCAATCACTACGGGATCAATGTTACGACAAAACTCACTGACCTGAGCGGTTACCTGATCTTTGCTCTGACGATCATCTTCATCATCTCCCTGTTTGCGTTTTCACCTGTTGCGCTTGATTTCTCTCGTCTGGTGACGTTCACCAACTATACAGGTGAGCCCGGCGGTGGCGTAATCCCAAATCAGGTCCCCAGCTTGTTCCTGGCGTTCTTCTTTGGTCTGATCTACGTGATGTACACCATTACCGGTTTTGATGCCTCCGGTCACACATCAGAGGAAACACATGATGCACAGGTAAATGTTCCAAAAGGAATGTGGACCTCGGTATTTTATTCCTGGGCGTTTGGTCTCGTCATGGTGGCTGCATTTGTTTTAACCATGCCCAGCCTGGACGAGGGCGCTGCGGCGGGTTTCAGCTCGTTCTTTTATATGTGGAGCGCATCGTTGATGCCGTTTGGATTAAAGTTGTTCCTGGCAGTGGGCTTCGTGATCGTAAACTATATCTGTGCTTTGGCAGGACTCACCTCCACCTCAAGAATGATGTTTGCCTTTGCTCGCGATGGTGGTTTGCCGGCTTCTCATTTCCTCTCCCACGTCAGCACACAATATCGCACACCCACCTATGCCATCTGGACGGGTGCTATCTTGGCGTTCGTCACATCGCTCACCGGTATCATTGGTGCCGCACTTGGCTTGCAAGGGGTGGATATCTTCCTTGTCCTTGCCACAGGTTGCGCGGTCTTTCTATATATCTCCTATGCCATGCCCGTTATCGCTGGCATCTTTGCAGAAGGGAAGACCTGGACAGAAAAGGGTCCGTTCAACCTTGGTGTATGGTCCAAGCCCATTGCCATCGTAGCATCCATAGGTGTCATTCTTCTTACAATGACTGGTTTTTTTCCGCCAAATACGCCAGTTTTCTACCTGACGCTGGGCATGATCGTGATACTGCCCATTCTATGGTTTGCAGGGATCAATAAATCCTTTGCAGGCGTTCCTCAAGGCGAAAAGATCAAGGAACGCCAGAAAATGATCGCTGAGATCGAAAAGAAGTACGGCGAAGGCGACTAACGGAACTACAAATCCTTCGAACGCGGCATCTCGAGCGGGATGCCGCGTCCTTTTTGGAGGGACGTATGAAATACATCCTTGGCATTGACCAGGGAACTACTCAAACGACAGCTGTGGTAGTGGATGAAAACGCTTCATTCGTGGAAAAGAACTCGGTCCCGTTACCCGCTCGTTTTCCTGCCCCAGGCTGGGTCGAGCAGGATCCGTCCGATATTGTCCGCACTGTAAAAGAAGCCGTAGCACCATTGATCGAAAAATATGACATCGCCGCGGTGGGCTTTGACAATCAGGGCGAAACGTTCATCGTATGGGATAACGAAACAGGCGAGCCGCTGACACCCGCCATCGTCTGGCAGGATAAACGCGGCGTGGAAGTTTGCGAAGCTCTTGCAGGGGAGGTGGATGTTGATGCGCTCCGTCAGAAAACAGGACTTATCCTAGACAGTTATTTTTCCGCTCCCAAACTTCGTTATGCCTGGGAGCATGACCCCAAACTCAAACAGGCAATTGAGGAAGGCCGCGCACGGTTCGGAACCACCGAAACCTGGGTGATCTGGAACTTATCCGGCCGCAAACTTCACATTACAGATCCTTCCACAGCCTCGCGAACCTTGTTATTCGATGTCAACTGTCTCGACTGGGACGATGATCTGCTCGCGCTATTCGGTGCCACGCGGACTCTCCTCCCGCAGATCGTCCCGTCCGCGGGGTATGCAGGCGATTTGGATTTTGGCAACGGCAAGCCGCTTCCATTACATGCGCTGCTCGTGGACCAGCAGGCTGCGTTGTTCGGTCAGGCTTGTTTCCAACCGGGGGAGATGAAATGTAGTTTTGGTACAGGTAGTTTTCTGCTAATGAACATTGGCAAGGAAATGCGCCTCTCCAATAATGGATTGCTGACAACGATGGCATGGCACTGGGAGAACGAAACTTGCTACGCGCTGGATGGTGGCATCTTCGTCACAGGCGCGGCAGTGCAATGGTTGAGTGAATCCCTTGGCTTTATCCCTGACCCCGCTGCGAGTGCGGAATTCGCTCAGCAATCGAAGGACAGTGAAGTAGTGGTGGTGCCAGCCTTGCAGGGACTCGCCGCGCCACACTGGCTCTCGGATGCGCGCGGCGCGATCTTTGGTTTGAGCCGCGGTTCCATGCCCGCCGACATCGTCCGCGCCACTTTGGATGGCATCGCCTTCCGTGTGTATGAAGTGGTCAATGCCATGGCCCAGGATGCAGGGCAAACGCCTCTCTACCTGAAAGTGGATGGCGGTCCTTCAGGCAACCCGTATCTCATGCAAGACATTGCCGATATCTTGAATCTTGAAGTCCGTGTGGCAGCCACGCGCGAAGCGACTGCGATGGGTATTGCCAATCTCGCTGCACACTCCGCGCTTGGTATATCATTGGATACTCTGGCTTCCTACTGGCAAGCCGAAGCAGTCTACCAGCCGAAGATTGACGATGAGGAAAGACAGCATCGGCTATCCAAATGGAATAGGGCGCTGGATGCAGTGAAGTTTTATCATGCTGAGTTACGATCATGACCATCCCCTTGGAGATTATGGAATTGTGGCAACAACATTCTTCAGCTGCTTTTCCCAAAGGCTATGGAAGTAAAGAGGTCAATAGAATTGATTTACGCCTTTTGGATGCGGAAATTGCGAGTTGTATCCATATCTATATACACAATGGCGCAAAACTTGATGCCCAACGAGTAAAGACCCTGCGTGAACGTCTGATTGATCTAAATACCATTGTCCTATTGTTGGATAGTGAAGAATTAATGTATTTCGATCGTTTAAGAGAACTGGCAAATCTTGTACTTCAGGAAGTAAACGATAATTGAAACCATATAATTTGCTGTTTGATGTGGGCATTATTGGCGCGGGGGCAGTTGGTTCCGCAATTGCGCGGGAACTTTCACGATACGACTTGAAAGTCGTGTTACTGGAATCCAATTCTGACGTGGGAATGGGGACGTCCAAAGCCAGCACCGCCATCTGGCACACAGGCTTCGATGCCAGGCCTGGCTCACTCGAGACCACGCTCATGCATAGAAGTTATCCACTGATGGAAACGTTCATGCACGAAGTGGGCAGTCCCTTTGAGCGCATTGGCGGATTACTGATCGCATGGACTCAGGAACAGCTTGATACACTCCCAGCTTTGCTGGGAAAAGCGCACAAGAATGGCATCACAGACGTTCACCTCATTTGCAAAGAGGAAGTTTATCAACGCGAACCGCATTTAGGGGAAGGCGCGCTCGGTGGCATGTTCGTCCCGGGCGAAGGGATCCTTTGCACATTCACCATTCCGCTCGCTTGTGCGACACAGGCAGTCGTCAATGGGGTGACGCTCAAGTTGAATTTCCCTGTAAACTCCATTCAAAAAATAGAAGATTATTATGTTCTTTCAGATGGAAGTGAAGAAGTTCATGTCAAGTGGGTTATCAACGCGGCAGGACTGTTTTCAGATGAAATCAACAATCATTTCGGATATGAGAATTTCAGGGTCACACCACGCCGCGGCGAATTGATCGTCTATGACAAGCTGGCGCGGCCGTTGGTCAATCATGTATTGCTGCCCGTCCCGAGCGCGACGACGAAAGGTGTCTTGATCAGCCCGACGATATATGGGAATGTATTGTTGGGTCCCACTGCGGAGGATCTGCCTGATAAAGCGGCGACAAACACGAGCGTGAAGGGATTACAGTCGCTGCTTGAAAAGGGCGAAAAGATTTTGCCGGAGTTGCTTGAGGAAGAAGTGACCGCCACCTATGCAGGTCTGCGTGCCGCAACTGAACACAGTGATTATCAAATTGAACTGCATAGGGAACAGCGCTACATCTGCGTCGGTGGGATCCGCTCGACAGGGATTTCTGCAAGTCTGGGGATTGCGGAATATGTGGCTGATTTACTGAAGGAGGGTGGTGTTGAGTTAAAACCCAAGCCCGATTTCAAAACGATTAAGATGCCGAATATTGGTGAAGCATTTCACCGTCCATATCAAAGTGCGGAACTGATTGCCGAAAATTCCAACTACGGAAAAATTGTCTGTCATTGCGAACGCGTGACGTTGGGTGAAATAAACGATGCCGTGAATTCTGATATTCCCGCTTCGACACTGGATGCATTACGAAGACGTACGCGCGCCATGCAGGGAAGATGTCAGGGGTTTAATTGTCAGGCCTCTTTGAATGTGATTCTGAGTGAGCGAAGTGGGCGAAGAATCTCCCATTCAAACGGCAAGACTCTTCAGTCGCGAGGTACAGTGCCTCACATCGCCCCAATGCCCGTTCGGGGGAGTGACATGAAAAATGTCGATGTCCTTATCATCGGCGCGGGACCTGCGGGACTCGCTGCTGCATTGGAATTGAAAAAGCTTGGCATAAAAGAGTTCGTTATCGCCGAGCGAGAATCGGAAGCCGGTGGGATTCCGCGCATGTGCGGGCATATCGGGTTTGGCATCAGTGATCTACATCGTGTGCTGACAGGACCAAACTATGCACGCAAGTATCGCGAGATGGCAGAACAAGCGGGAATCAAGATTCATACAAATACAACCATTACGGAATGGAATAATGCCGCCGGGGCCGACGGCTTGAGCACTCTGCGCTATACCTCCGCTGATGGACCTGGGACGGTTGAAGCGAAATCCGTTTTGCTGGCAACAGGTGTGCGTGAAAGGCCACGCGCCGCGCGGCTTGTGCCGGGATATCGTCCACAGGGCGTATTTACAACGGGTTCACTTCAGCGATTTGTATATGAACATGATATCCCTGTTGGAAAGCGCGCGGTCATTATTGGTGCAGAACGAGTGAGTCTATCCGTTGTCATGACGCTGATGCATGCAGATGTGAAAGTCTTGAACATGATCACCGACCTGCCGCATCACCAGCTGTATGTGCCTGTGTTCCTGCCCGCAAAGATCCTATATGCGGATATTCTTGCACGTGTACCCATTCTCACCAGCAAACGAGTGACGAATATCTTTGGTCGCCAGCGCGTCGAAGGGATTGAAATCACGGATTTGGGATCAGGCAAAAAGCAAATCATCGAATGTGACACAGTGGTCTTCACAGGTGATTGGATTCCCGAGAATGAACTGGCCAGAAAGGGAGATGTGGAAACGGGTAAGCCTTCTTCAGGTCCGCAGGTGGATTCGCAGTTCCGTACGTCACAGGTCGGAGTCTTTGCTGCAGGCAACGTCTTGCGCGGCGTTGAAACCGCGGATTGGGCGGCATTCGAAGGACGTGCCGCGGCGCGCAGCATGGTCCGCTTCCTGGAAAATGCCCAATGGAACGGGAGCAGGCTCGGGGTCCAGTGCGAAGCGCCGATCTCGTGGATCTGTCCGAATGTGCTAAGCCCAGGTGTCCGCGTCGACAGCTTCCGATTCCGATCCAATGAGTTCCGCCAAAATGTAACCCTGCAGCTCGTTCAGGGTGGACATGTGTTGTATCAAAAGCGACTTGGCCGCTTGAACGCGAATACCTCCCTAACCCTACGTGGTGACTGGGTGAAGAAAGTTGATTTCACCAACCAGCCTGTAAAACTTGTCATACAATAGTGAGTCATGGTAAAGTAAACACGATTTACCGAGACAGTCCATCTCAATGTGGAGTTAACATGCAAATCGCACTTGTCATCGGTTCGACCATTTCAACAATCAAAGATGAATCCATAAGTGGACGAAAATTGCTCATCGTCCGTAAGGCAGATACGGCCGGGAAGATGACAGGGGATCCGTATGTGGCAGTGGATACGGTCAGCGCGGGGGCGGGGGACCTGGTTCTCGTGACCGATGGTTCATCTGCCCGATTTACCACCCAGACCAACAACGCACCCGTGGACGCGGTCATTGTCGGTGTGATCGACTCGCTCGAAATGAGCGGCGAAGTCACCTATAGGAAAGAATAATCGATAAACCCTAACGGTCTTACAGACCCTTGGGGTTTCATGTTTATTATGCCTGCCTCGCGTGACTTGCTCTCTGTTGGTGTGGACGTTGGAACCACAACTACTCAAATTGTTTTCTCGCGTCTCAATCTAAAAGATGTATCACGAGCCGGGCAGATCCCGCGCATTAACATCACGGACCGCAAGGTCATTTATCAAAGCCCGATTGTGTTCACGCCGCTGATCGATTTCGACACCATCGATGCGGATAAACTACATGAAATTGTGCGCCGTGAATACGCAGCTGCTGGTGTTGACCCAAGCCAGGTGGAAACGGGCGCGGTCATTATCACCGGTGAGACTGCCAAAAAAAAGAATGCGGATGAAATCCTGAGGGCTCTATCAGGACTCGCTGGCGAGTTTGTTGTCAGCGTTGCGGGGCCGAATGTGGAGAGTCTGATTGCTGGAAAAGGCGCAGGCGCGGCCCAATATTCCCAGGAAAATTATGCGACCGTTACGAACATCGACGTCGGCGGCGGAAGCGCCAACAGCGCCACGTTTCGAGCCGGCAACCTGATCGGTGCTGCAGCCATGAATTATGGTGGTCGCATTCTGGAAATTGACAATTTAACGGGGCGTATTCGACATATTGCCGAGCCTGCAAAAAATATTCTTGATGATATGGGTCTGAACCTGAACGTTGGCGATTCACCATCCCTTGAGGATTTGCGTCGCTTTACGGATCGCATGGCAGACATGACCGTTGAATTGATCGAGGGCACGAACTCACCGCTGGCACAAAAGATCTATCTCACGCCGCCTGTCGGTGTTTCAGGCAAAGGCTCGGTGTTAATGCTCTCGGGTGGCATCGGGCACTATTACTACAACCCGATCCCCATTAACTCTGTAAGCGACGTGACGCGGCATGATGATGTGGGTCCGCTCCTTGCCGAATCGTTGAGAAAGCACGCGGTTTTGAATTCCTATACCGTTGTACAGCCTTCGGAGACTGTTCGCGCAACTGTACTCGGAGCCAGCACGCAGACAGTGACGTTATCAGGCTCGACGATCTGGGCAGAGCGCGAAATCCTGCCGTTGAAGAATGTGCCCGTGATCCGACCGATATTTCGCGCTGAGCGGAGCGAGCCGCTAGGCGAGAGCAGTCGAAGTGCAGTGTATGGCGGGGACGCTTCGTCTTCGCCGCTCAGCGCGGAGGTTATTTCACGGAGCATCGCCGAAGCCGTCACCCGCTGGGACGTCAACCTAGCAACCGATCCATTTGCGATTGCACTGGAACTTAACAACGCATTGAATTACGAATCGCTCACCCAACTGGCAAATGGATTGAAGATGTTCGCAGATACCATGCCCGGCGACCGACCGTTGATCGTCATTATCGAACGCGATTATGCCCAGGCGCTGGGTCAAACTGTGAAGGGACTCGCTCCCACACGTTCATTGCTTGTGATCGATCAGGTTGGCTTATCCGAAGGAGATTACATTGATATCGGCACACCGCTCATGGATGGACGAGTCGTCCCGTTGAGTGTAAAGACACTAATTTTTTATCACTAGAGGAATATGATGAAATATGGTGCCCATGTTGAAAATAGTAGAGAAAGTCATCGGGTGACGATGCAAATGGGAGAGACTGTCCATACTGTCCATATTGCTCCCAGAGAAACGGGCTTTGGCTCCAGCATAAGCGGTGGCGAATTGTTGTTCCTGGCGCTGGCCACCTGCTACTGCAATGACCTGTATCGTGAAGCCACGAAGAAGAACATCAAAGTGGAGAGTGTTGAAGTGGACGTGGAAGGTGAGTTTCC
>JANMSY010000304.1:0-2592 GCA_031389865.1 Anaerolineales bacterium
GGAAAGTTTCCCCGTGTCCTCTTCCAAATGGACACGGCGGATCCGTACTTCCTTTATGCCTGCTTCCGTTTCAATTTGAATTTTCCCGCCTGTAGCAAGCGGCTGATCATACTGCGAGATCTGATATCCCTTTGGCAGATCCGGATAGAAATAGTTTTTACGCGCAAAAATGCTTTCGGTCTGGATCTCGCAGCCGAGTGCCAACCCGACTCGTGTCGCCAGCTCAATTGCTTTTTTGTTCAGCACGGGAAGCGCACCAGGCTGTCCTGTGCAAACAGGGCAGATGGTTCGGTTCGGCCTGGCAGTGATCGAATCGACGACTTCGCACCCACAAAACATTTTGGATTTTGTGAGCAGTTCAGCATGGACTTCGAGTCCGATGACAGGTTCGTATTTCATGGCTCATCATTCCAGCAGGGCGGATGCTTGGTGTGCCAATCGGTCACGCCTTGATACATGTGACCGATGCGCAGCAGGGTCACTTCAGATAAATGGGGTCCCATGATCTGCATCCCGACAGGAAGTCCATTCGAAAAGCCGCACGGAACCGAGAGCGCGGGAATGCCCGCCAGATTCACGGCGACGACATGCACATCGGATAAATACATATCCAGCGGATTGGTGATCTTTTCTCCAATGCGGAAAGCAGTGGTCGGCGCGACAGGCGTGATGAGAGCATCACACGTTTCGAATACCTTTTGAAAATCCTGGCGGATCAACGTGCGTACCTTCTGCGCTTTTAAATAGTAGGCGTCGTAATATCCAGCGGATAAAGCGAACGTTCCGAGCATGATTCGGCGTTTTGTCTCTGCACCCAATCCTGTTTCGCGTGTCTGCATATATACGTCCATCAGACTTTCGCCATTGCGCTCGGATAAGCCAAAGCGAATACCGTCATATTTGGCGAGATTGGAACTGGCTTCTGCGAACAGGATCAAATAGTAGACAGGGGTGGCATATTGTGTATGAGGCAAAGAGACTTCAACTGCTTCTGCGCCCAGTGCTTCGATCTGTTTGATCGCGGTTCGCAGTGCATCATCAACTTCTGAATCAAGACCTTCAACAAAGTATTCCCTGGGAATGCCAATGCGGAGATCACGCAGGTTCTCGGTTTTCTTCAAGGTTTCAGAATACAGTTGAACAGGTTCCACACGGGATGTACTGTCTTTGGGATCATGTCCTGCAATTGTTTCAAGCACCAGGGCCACATCATAAGCGCTTCTCGCCATGGGACCGATCGTATCAAATGAAGAAACAAGGGGAATCAAGCCGTAGCGGGAGACCCGCCCATAGGTCGTTTTAAGTCCGGTGATCCCACAGAAGGATGCAGGCATGCGCACCGAGCCTCCTGTATCTTCGCCCAGAGAGAAGGGCGTAAGTCCCGCCGCGACTGCCGCAGCAGATCCGCCGCTCGAGCCCCCAGGGACGTAATTGAAATTCCAGGGGTTGCGCGTAGTGAAGAAGCCAGAATTCTCGGTGGATGAGCCCATGCCGAATTCATCCATGTTGTTCTTACCAAGCAGAACAGAGTATGTTGAGTTAAGTTTTCTGATCACGGTTGCGTCGTAGAATGGTTTGTACGTCTCAAGCATCCTGGATGAACAGGTCGTGTTGACCCCGCGCGTCGAAATGGAATCCTTGGCCGAGTAGGGGATGCCTGTAAGCGGAGTCAAGCCTTCGCCTGTTTGGATGCGCCGATCTGCATCCTGCGCTTGTGTAAGCGCGAGTTCTTCCGAAACCGTCACATATGATTTGATGTGCGGGTCGAGTCGACGGATGCGTTCCAGGTATGCCCGCGTCAGCTCCTCCGACGAGATCTTGCGGCTCGAAAGCAGGTCATGCGCTTGCTGGATGCTTAGTTCGTGAAGTTCCATATTGTATCTGTTGTTTATTCAATATAAGTATGTCATGCTGAACGAAGTGAAGCATCTGCAATTCTCACCTGCCCGCCCGGCCGTCTCGTGGCCCGAACGGGGTGCAAGTGTCGCTACGCTCAGAGTGACATTGTTATTGCCCGGTGTGAACACGCGGGATAACCACGTAATCATCTTTTGACTGCGGCGCGTTGGAAAGGAATTCCTGGGTGGGAATGGACTCTTCGATCACGTCTTCGCGAGTCACACTTTTGTTTGCAGATGAAAGATACGCGGGCGGGACTGTATCCGTATCCACTTCGTTCAGGATGCTGACGTACTCAAGAATATCCTTGAACTGGGAAACGAACATCCCGGTCTCTTCATGGGTGAGATCCAGCCGCGCCAGAGTCGCAATTTCCTTCACCAGTTTTTCATCCACGTGGATTTTCGATTTTTGATTCATAGGACATCCTATTATGTCACCTCCCAATGTTCGTAGGGAGAATGACATAAACCTTTCACGCGATCTTGATATGCAATTCCTTCAACTGCTTTGGCTCAACCTCAGACGGCGCATCCGCCATCACATCACGTCCTGTTTGGTTTTTGGGGAATGCGATGACCTCCCGGATATTGGGTTCGTCTGCGAGCAGCATGATCAGGCGATCGATGCCAGGCGCCATGCCACCATGCGGTGGCGCACCATATTCAAACGCTTCCAGCATGTGACCAAATT
>JANMSY010000347.1:0-18962 GCA_031389865.1 Anaerolineales bacterium
TCGATAAACTGAACAAGCTCTTTCATCCGTGCGGGGAGGATGTCGTGATAGTCATTGCCCTGGGCATAGGCAGCAATTTTGCCCATGCCTGCTTCGTCTTCGCTGGCACTCCGCTCAGCGCGAGTGGGAGAGGAGTAAGCGGTGGCAAGCACAAGAATGGATTTACATTCGGGGAGAATTTCGCGCGGGTCAGCGCGGCGGGTGCGGGAGCGTTCATTGGCGAGATAATCCATTGTGCCATGGTGCCCCTGTGCAAGCCAATTTTCAAATGTGGAGGTATGTGGGGGTGGGTCAGGAGTCGTCACGCCAGCCAGGATAAATCCCAGCTGGCACGCTTTGTCCTTGATCGTTTGTTTGAGATCGTGCGTCACATCTTATTGTACAAGTATCTGAACGTATAAAGCTTTGTTGTCATTCCCAAGGAAGGGAATATCCCTGTCGCTTTGAAGGGTCCAGAAGCTAAAGTAACTGCCAGCCAAATCGGGGGCTGTGAACTGTACCGAGACATCCACTTCCTGCCCGGGTGCAATGGCTGCGGATAGAGGCTGCGGCTCGCCTTCCATTTCCTCCCCGTAACTGAAAACAAGTTCGTAACCTTCGCCCCAGGTACAGGCGCCCGTATTTTTGATCTTCCAGGTTTTGACAAAATCCTGTCCCGGCGACATCACGGTGTTATCAGGTATGTTCACGTCCACCGTGGCAACATCCCAGGCATATTTGTCACACAAGGTAACTACCGCCCCCTCGGCGTTGGTGACCTGCGCCACGGGTTGTGTCGTGATGGTAGCGGTCACATCGGGGGCGGATGTATTGGTGGCAGGAGCCGGGGTGACTGTGAAAGCGGCAGCCGTTAATGTGAACTGCGACACGACCGTGCTTGCTGCCGAGGTGCGCACAGCAGCAATATCAGTGGTTGGCTCAGCCGTAGTGGATCCACCGGATGATCCACAGGCGGCGATCAAAAGGGTAATGATGAGGATGACAAAAGTTGATTTAATTCTCATGGGGCATCCAATCTTTGCCTTGCTTAGTTCCTTACCTCAATTATTACAGTTAGCGGTGTGCCGAAATAGTTACCCGAATCGCTTTGCATTCTCCATGTCCCCTGGTATTTGCCTGGAGTCAGCGGCGCCGTGAGAGGCACGCTTAGATTGACTGCAGCACCCGCTGCCACAAAATCACTCTCATCTGACAGATCAACGTCCACTGGATCAAGCGCCTGATCGCCTCCGATGAAGGCGAGAGTATAACCATCGTCCCAGGTACAGGTGCCGGTATTTCGGACCGCCCAGGTCTTGATGAAATCCTCACCAGGCTTTAAAACAGCTCCATCTGGAATGGTGACATCACCTTCATACACGCTATTGTTGCACGAATCGCCCAGGGACGCTGTCGGGCCGGCAGGTGCGGCAGGAGACCCTACCACCTGGGTAAAACCTGCGATGGGGGTGATGTTGATTGAGATGGTTGGGAGAGCGCCGGATGTGGTGGGAAGTGCGCCACTGGCTGTGGGAAGGGAAACGGCAGTATTGGTCGACATTAATGTTGGGGATGGCGCTGCAAGCGCGGTTTGCGTGAATTGCGCGGATAGCTGTCCCATGGCGGTTGCCACTGCAGCGGTGTTAATGGCATTGACATCCACTGTTGGGGCGGGTGTGGCTCCCATAGTACAGGCTGTTAGAAGTAGAGCCGTTGTCATCAGTGCGAATACAGCCCACTTTAGGGATTTTCGAACAAACATAAGTGTACCTCCGTGAAATTACGGTCAAATGTGATGCTGGAAGTACAATCCTGCCTGTACTTCCAGCATCATTATACTGCAACAGAAGGGGCGATCTACGGGGCCGGGCTGGGAGGTGTGGCTGTGGGTGTTTCGGTGGCGGTTGCCGTCGCAGTGGCGGTCGAAGTTGCTGTGGCAGTGCCTGTTGAGGGTACTGGCGTCGCTGTGGGCGGCTCAGAACTTTGACGCGTGATCCGCGGGTTGATCCAGAGTGCGAAGTCCTCGTGCGAGGAGCCGTTGGCAAGAACCGTAAAAATGAATTTGACTCTTTCGCCATTCAGGAAGGAAAGGTCGATATTAACAGGGTAGTTCTCACCTTCATATACTTCACGCCACTGCCCCAGTGTTTTGATGTCGCCGTTGCCGATCTGGTACTGCAGGCGATAGATCATGTCACAATCGTTTGCCTTTTCGACACAACCGATAAAAGCCTGGAAGCGGTCACCGCTTTCGACCCGAAAGTTGGGGTACTTGCCGGTGATCAGCCCATCGTTGCCCCTTTCGGGGTACGTCAGCAGGGCATTGCCGGCGGATTTGCCATTCTCCGTGATCGGTGCATTGAGCGCCCTCACAAATCCATTATCATCGCCTTCCGTGCCTGGGCAGGGAAGGTTCTGTGAGTCGTTTTCCCACTCGGCTTCACAGTAATTGGCGAGGAAGTCATAGGCTGCAACCGTGAAGCCGGCAACCCTGATGTCAGTATAAATGCTGGCATCTCCGGTCCCCACGCCGAAAAGGCCTCCGGATGGGTTGCGGAGTTTCCAGTAGCCGATATAGCTGCCACCCCTGTTGGGCGCAGTCAAATTGACCGGGATGTCCACGGTCTGGCCGGGAGCAACACTTCCTGGTAGTGCGACGGCATTCGGCGCGCCGAACTTTTCTCCGCTCACATATACAAGAGCATAGGATGTATTCCAGGTGCAGGTGCCCGTGTTGCGGACACGCCATATCTTTGTGAACGAGCCTCCAGGAGACACGTTGGAACCATCCGGGTAGGTCACATCGCTGACGAAGGATGCGGCGTCGCATCGGGTAACCGGCTGGACGGGTGTCTGGCCTGGCGGCTGGATGGGCGGCACGGTTGTATAGGTGGAAAGCACAAGCGGAGTGCCCGATGGAACAGACAGGGTCTCATTAACAAAGGGTTGTGCAGTAACAGTATAGGACCCCCGCGTGGACATGGCTTCCAACGTCTGTGCCGCTGCCGTATACAGGGCATTGAGCGTGGCCGCGGGCTGCGGCGTGGATGCAGCAAAAGGTCCGCAGGCCAGAATGGTCACCAGTGCCACGAGTGGGATCACGATTTTCTTCCATTTGCTAATCATTCGTTTCTCCATTAATATAAAACTCCAGTACATTAGACGATTCAAGCGGTCACCGTGTTCCATCAAAATATGTCTTAACTGCAGAACAGACCTCCTGATACGATCTGTACCAGGGGCCCACCTCTCTTTTTGATCTTTGAACATTGAGAGCCAGATATATCCCCTCTGCTGGAACCAGCTATTCTCTTACGTAAACCCTCCATGTTCCCGGTGAAAATTCACTGCGCTTCCTTCCCCGCCGCCACCTGCCACCCCTGACTGCAAACGTCTACTCCCCTTCCTTCGCAGAACCAGCAAATTGCCATGGCTGATCCATTTTCCCTCCTTATTTCTGATACTGGATCGGCTCAACCTCTCTCTGTTTCCCTTCGTTTTGCTTTTTGTCCCTTGCATAATAGAACGTCTCACGCAGTTGCGGTGTGATCGGACTGGTCTCGCGGTGTCCCATATGCGTGCCGTGGAATTGCATCAAACGGAACCAGAGTATCGAGGCGAAATTTTTCCAAAATACGCGCTCATGCCTTGCATGCCGCAGATCGCTGACAATATTGGCCATGGTCAAACGTGCAAAGTCATAAATATTGAAATGTGATTTGGGATGGATCTTCTTGAACGCCATGGCCTCACGACGATAGCGGTTGAATACGCCGCGCGGCGTCTCGTTGTGCACATGGATCACCTCCGCCTCGGCAACATACACAATTCCATAGCCGTAATCCGTGGCCCATTGAGCCCAGGCCAGATCTTCCAGGCCCGTCAACGTTTCGTCGTAGGGATTTTTCTCCCAGAAACTTTTCCGTATGGCAGCGTTGGCATTGTTGCAGAACGCGGTCTCCTGGCGCGCATCGCTGCTCTCGGGATACCACTGATAAAAGATCTGTTTCTCAGAGTACGTTGCTGATTGCGGGCCGCGTTGCTTGCCGTATGAGAGGGCAACATCTTCCTCCAAAAGCGGATACAGTAACGATGCCAGCCAATCGGGATATAGGGGATACACGTGCGCGCTGGCAATAATGATGAATTCCCGGGTCGCCTCCCGGACCCCGATATTAAGTGACCTCCCAAACGTAAACTCCTCTGATGGGACCCTCACGATTCGCGCCCCATACGATTCGGCGATCTCCACCGTCGAGTCAGTTGAGCCCGAATCGACGAGGATGATCTCCACATTCTTGAGCGTCTGATAACGGATACCCTCCAGTAAACGCCCGATATGGTCCTCTTCATTATACGCACGGATCACGATTGAACAGTTCATATCAAATTGGGGCACGTTATGCCGTGCCTCTACCAATGATTGTCCTTCTCATATCCTAAACGAATTAACAGGTCGCCTGCTACATTTTTAAAGATCTTCTTATGCTCATTCGTGAAATGTTTTTTCCATTCGCCTGTTTTCCCCGAGCGGAAGGTCGGTGAGCGGCTGGGATTGATGGAAGACTCCAGGGATTCCAGGATCAACCGTCGGGGTGCCCCCTCCGGGGATGATACACGAAGCGGGGCGCGAGCCAGGAAATGGTCCATAATGCGGGTCAACGTACTACGCCGGTCATTGATCAGATCTTCAAAATGGAGAGTCAGCACTTCGGGATGTTCAAGCCAGCCCAGATAGGGGGTGAAACGCCCCGCAATATCGGGGAATTCCACATCGGCATCCGGCCTGCCCAAAATGCTGACGGTGAGGCGCGAGTCGAAATCGGGCAGCGACGCGTAGTACTGATGATGTACATGACGTGCTTCCATCCCGGTCACATAAAAGACATGTGAGACAACGACATCGCGCGGATCACGGAGGATAAAGTAAGGCACGAACGCCTCAGACGTGACGCGGGCGACCGCATCGGGACGCGCAAACAGGTGGGCGGATGCCACATCGCAAGGGCGCAGGGAATCAAGCCATGCCAGCGCCTGCTCAGGAGCGCGCTTGTGTCCACTTTCCCCTTCATATTCAGCATAAAAGGAATGGACGCGCTTCGAGAACGGCGCAACCTTTGAAAAACCCAGCAGGATCTGATCGAGCAAATGCGTTCCGCTTTTGGGAAAGGAAATGCCAAGGAGAACGGGCCATCCGTTTTGCGGAGCCGGGAGGGAGGAAAAGCGGATGCGTTGCGCAAGCTTTTCAGTTCCATAGATCAGGTGTCGGAGAAGGGGATTGAGTGCCATGGGTTCGTGGGTTCAGAAGAGGCTGATACTATACTATTAATTGCCTGTTCCTTCCACGTCATAACCGGCGACAGCATACGATTAAAGCAGCATCCCGCAGGTCTTTCGGGCAACCTGCGGGATGTTCGATGTGACTCTTTTATCCTACTTTCGTTCCATTTGCTCCCTGTTTACCAGCCCCTTTTGCCAGGCGTATACTGCCACCTGCGTACGGTCTGCCAGGTGCAGTTTGCTCAGGATATTGCTCACATGTCCCTTGACAGTATATTCACTGATCACCAGTTTCTCCGCGATCTGGCTATTCGTCATGCCGTTTGCGATCAGGCGTAGAACGTCCAGCTCGCGCTCGGTGAGTTCGGTGAATAACGGCTGTTCATCGCTGTTGTCACTGCGGATATTTTGCAGGACGCGTGCAGCCACAAGCGGATGCAGGGTGACTTCCTTTAGCGCGGCGCGGTGCAAAACTTCCACAAGTTTTTCCATCTTCATATCCTTGAGAATATAAGAGATCGCGCCGGCCTTCAAGGCAGGGAAAATGTGCACATCTTCGTGATAGGACGTCAGCACCACCACCTGTGTACGCGGGCTGATGCGCTTGATCTGGCGGGTCGTCTCCACCCCGTCCATACCCGGCAGGATCAGGTCCAGCAGGACAATATCGGGAATATGTTCCGAAACCAGACGGACCGCCTCCTCCCCGGAAGCCGCTTCACCGACCACTTGAAACTCCTTGACCGTCCCCAGGTACGCTCGAATCCCATTGCGCACCACCTCGTGGTCATCCACGATCAGAATACTTGTGCGATTGCTATGATTGTTTGCCATCATCGTCTCCTTCTTAGCCTTTGGTTGGTACCTGTACCAACAGTCTTGTCCCGTTCCCGGGCGCGCTCTGGATCTGCACTGTGCCGTGAATGCTACTGATACGTTCGCGTATCGAACGCAAGCCCATGCCATGTGATTTTAGGTTTGTATCGAAGCCGCATCCATTATCAGATACGGAGAGTTGCAGCGAATCGCCATTGTACACCAGTGACATATCCACCCGGCGTGCATGGCTGTGGCGAGCTATGTTTGCCAGGGTCTCCTGTGCCACGCGATAAATGGCTTGTTCCACTTTGAGTGAAAGACGCTTTTCACTGCGGCTGACAAATTGCACCGTTATGTCGTTGCGGTTCTCCCATTCGAAGATATATTCCCGCAGGACGGTTGCCAGCCCCTTATCCTGGAGGGCAATCGGGTAGATTTCCTGCACCAGGAAGGTTAGTTCCTGGATGACATCACTGACCAGGTTCTCCGCTTCATTCAGATGCAGCGACACGGAATTCCCGTTGCCATTTAAAATGCCTCTTGCCGTACCCAGTTGCGCAAGTGCTGCGAATGCCTTTTGTTTTGCACTGTCATGCAGGTCGCGCGCAAGGCGATTGCGTTCCTCCATGACTGCCAGGTCCTTGGTCTGCTCGAAGAGTTCCATGTTGGCAATCGAGATGGATGCGCGGTGTGTCAGCGCGGAGAACAGGCGCATCGTATCGTCGCCGAGCAGATTCGGCTTGGTGAAACCAATGTTGAACACGCCCACGGTTTTGTTGTCCACGACAATGGGAATATGTACATAAGAGCGAATACCTTCTGCGATCAGCGCGGCGCGTACATCATCCCGAAAATCATTCATATCAATATGCCTGATAACAGCAGGCTGGCCCGATTGCAGAACTTTGCCCAGTGTACCTTCGCCCTCTGCAAATTCCATCACTTTGAGGGTTTCGGGCGAAAAGCCGCGGCTGATGCGCGGGACCAGCTTTTTCCGTTTATCATCCCAGGCAAAGACAATACTGCGGTCAGCGTGAAGCATATCCACAGCCACGTCCACAAGGGTTTGAAAGACCTGGTTAAGGCTTACATTGCGCAGGATCTTTTCATCGGCCTGGTAGAGTGCATCCATTTCGCGGCCGCGTTTTTCAAGCGCGTAGGTGCGTTCCTGCACCAGCCGTTCCAGTTCCCGGTTGCGGTCCTGAATGGCGTGGGTTCGTAATCTGACTCCAACCGCGACCACTGCGATCATTGCCATTCCCAGGAATACCTTGAACCAGGTGGTCTGCCAGAACGGAGGGATGACTTGTACACTCATTCTTGCGGGCACTGTGTTCCAGACGCCATCGCTGTTTGAGCCTTTTAAAAGCAGCGTGTAGTCTCCACCCGGCAGGTTGGTGTAACGCCCGTTGCGTTTCGTCTCGATGAAATGCCAGTTGGAGTCAAAGCCTTCGAGCATGTAGGCATATTCATTCTTGTTTGGCTGGTTGTAGCTCAAGGCAGCGAACTCGAATTCAAGTGAATTTTGAGGCCACGTTAAAGTGACGTCCTGAATGGTCTCCACACTGGAATTGACGATGATCGACTGGTCATCCTGTGTGAGGGACGTCAGCGTGACCTGCGGGACATAGGGGTTATCTGTAATACTCAATGGGTGGAAGACCGTCACCCCATTGATACCACCAAAGTAAAACTCGCCGGCTCTTCCTTTTGCGTAGGCACTCGAATTGAATTCATTGCTCTGCAGGCCATCTCCCTCATCGAAGTTGCGAAAGGTTTTGGTTTCAGGATCAAAGCGGGAGAGGCCGAAGTTCGTGCTCATCCATAAATTACCTTTGGCATCCTCCAAAATTCCATACACCACACCATTTGAAAGACCGTCCTTCTCCAGATAGTATGTGAATGAATCCGACTCGGGATGGTACTGGTTCAAACCACCACCGCCTGTGCCAATCCAAAGGCGTCCCTTCGTATCCTCATAGATCGATTGGATGGAGTCGTTGCTGATGGTGGTCTTGTCCCTGGGGTTGTAGCGATAACGCGTGAACTGCCCGGTCTCAGGGTCGAACTTGTTCAGGCCGCTCTCAAATGTGCCAACCCATAAGTTCCCATTACTGTCCTCGAGGATGGAATTGACATAGGTGCCGCTTAAGCTATTTTGGTCCTCGACTTGTGGGGTGTAATGGATAAATGTCCCCGTCTGGCGGTCCAGGCGGTCCAGCCCTGCGGCAGTGCCAACCCATACAGTATTGCTGCGGTCCACGTACACTTTATAGATGCGGTTCGAACTCAGGCTGGCTGGGTTATCGGGATCGCGCTGATAATGTTTGAAAACAAATGAGTTTCGGTCGAAATGGTCGAGCCCGTTTCGTGTGCCGATCCATAAAATTCCGTCCAGGTCTTCATGGATGGAGTTGATTTCGTTTGAGATAATGCTGTTTGGTTTGGCGGGATTGTTGCGGTAATGAATGACCTGGTTGGTCGACCTTGTAAAACGGTCCAGGCCGTCATCCAGTGTGCCGATCCATGTATAGCCTTCAGAATCTACAAAGATCGGCAGGATCATGTTGGCACTCAGTGAATTGCTATCATTCGGGTCATGCCGGTAATAGGCAAACTTGTCGCGCTGGCGGTCATATTTGTTGGCGCCACCGCCATAGGTACCGAACCATAAGACGCCGCCGCGGTCTTCATGGATGGAAATAACATTGTCGGTGCTCAAGCTCCTTGCATAGGTGGGATCGTTGCGGTAGTGAATGAAGCGCCTGCCTGCTTCGCTCAAACGGTCCAAACCGTTATCCGTTCCAACCCATAAGTTGCCGGTGCTGTCCACGTGCAGGGCGGTGATCGCATTGCTTGCCAGGCTCTGTTTGTTGTCTTCGTCGTAAAAGAATCGTTCGAAGTCCCCTGAGTCTGACTGGAATTTGTTCAAGCCATTGGTCGTGCCAACCCAAAGTACGTTGCCGGTACTCTCAGCGATGGACGTGACATAATCATCGCTAATGGTGTTCTGAATTGAAGAGTTGGATTGGTAGGGAGTAAAGGTCTTACTTTGTAGATCAAATCGATTCAAACCACCCGCGCTCGTACCGATCCAGTAACGCCCTCGGCTATCCTGAAATATGGCTGTGATGGTTTTGCCGGTAATGCCTTCCTGTTTCGATGGGTTATAAATGTAGTGGCTAAACGTATTGTTGGTCCGATCGAGCAGGTCAAGACCGTTGTGGGTACCGACCCACAGGTTATCGTTTTTATCCAGGTAAAGGACGTTGATATGGTTATCGCTCAGGCTCAACGGATTGGACGCATCGTGCAGATAGCGCTTGAATTCCTCGGTGCGCGGGTCGTAGCGGTTTAAGCCGCCCTGTCGCGTTGCGATCCACAGATAACCCTCTTTATCCTCCAGGATGGATGTGATCCAGCGGTCGCTCACGCCGTTGGAAACATCCGGGTCAGGTTTATAGATCTTGAAGGTGTAGCCATCATAACGGTTAAGCCCGTCTTCCGTACCGAACCACATGAAGCCGCGGCTGTCCTGAAAAATGGCGCGCACGGAGCTTTGCGACAGTCCCTGCTCGATACTGATATGGTCGAAACGGAGGACACAATCACAGATCTCCGGAAGCGATACTGGGGACACACGGGCCGGGGCGGGGGGAGTGCTGGTCGGCGCGGAATCAGCCTCAAGCGTGGCGGGAGGCGTTTTTAATCCCGCGCAGGAGGCGAGTATCAAAGCAAGGAGGAGTCCCAAAAAGTGGGCACGGATTCTTTTCATCTTCTTTTATTCGTACCAGTATAGTACATATCCCATCCATTTTATGGGAAAAACAAATCGTTTCCATACCCCTCCTGGGAGGGGTTTTTATACGCCGCTTGCAAGTTTAAATGCCTGAGTGTGCGCTCCTTTGAGGGGGAGGATAAATCATCACAAGGCGGGGGCTGAAACACACTTGTAGACGGATACCGAATTCTCTCTGCGAACGTATGATGGGGTCAGGATTAGCCTGACTGCCGCATTCCTGTGGCACTCTGTAATCTGCTTTGCTTTCAAAATCTCCTCGAGAAAGCAATTCACACGGAAGGAGAGGCGGATGCCGGGGCTACGCAACCTGGTATCCGCCTGCCTCCATTATAAGCAGGTCGTTTAAGTAGATGATGAAGGAGGTGCAGCTATTGTAAAAAGATTGAGGATGCCTCGCCAAAATTACCCCAATTTTTCAAGGAGAGAAGATGAAAATTAAACAGTTGTCTTACGTTCTGAGTCTTTTGGTGGTATTCAGCATGATGCTCGCGGCCTGCGCGCCTCAAGCCGCGACCGCCACGGAAGCGCCAGGAGCACAGACTGAGGAACCAGCCGCGACCGAAGCGCCTACAGCAACAGAAGCACCCACCGAGATGCCGAAGACGGAACGCCGCGGTGGCTGGCTGGATGAGATCGATGTCTCTGTGGTGAGCAGCGATTCGGCTGTTTCACAACTTCAAGCAGGTGCAATTGACTTCTTTTCGTTCAATCTCGCTTCTGATGCGTACCCCGCCATCAAGGATGCAGGGTTGTCGAGCACCCAGTCTTTGGGCGGATATTATGGCATCAGCCTCAACCCCGCTGTTTTTACGGACACAACGGTGGTGAATCCGTTTTCGAACCGCAAGATCCGCGAGGCGATGAACTGGCCGATCGACCGCAACTATATCAACCAGGAGATCTTTGCCGGTGGTTCACTGCCGAAGCTTCTCCCAATCACTACGCAATTGGTGGAATATACCAGCCTGATCGATACTGCCCGCGCCCTGGAAAGCAAATATGCCTTTAACCAGGAGAAGGCACAGGAAGTTATTGATGCTGAAATGGCTGCCATGGGTGCAGAATTGGGCTCGGACGGCAAATGGACATTCAACGGCCAGCCCATCACGCTCATCTTTTTGATCCGTTCTGACGGTGATGGTACGCGCCAGCCAATTGGTGATTATGTATCCAATCAGCTGGAAAGCGCTGGCTTTACCGTGGACCGCCAATACAAGACCTCGTCCGAAGCATTCCCGCTCTGGCAGGGGACCACTGCTGCCGATGGACAGTGGCATATGTATACGGCAGGGTATGGCGTTTCAGGGCTTAGCTCGTTACGTGATGAATCTGCCAATATCCAGCAGAGCTATTTGAATACCAGCATTCAGGCCAGTGAGCCTTACATTTCGAATGTGTCTGACCCTGAGTTCCAGAAACTTGGCGACGACCTGGCACAGGGAAAATATGTGGAGAAGGAAGCGCGTGACGCCGCAATGGCAAGAGCACTGGAACTTGCTTTGGAAGACTCCCTGTTCGTGTGGCTGATCGACCAGCAGACCTATGCTCCCTATGACAACGACGTTCAGGTCACCTTCGATCTTGCCACGGGTCCTGAGTCCACAAATGTAGGTGCCTATAACCTGCGCTTCAAGGATCGCGAGGGCGGCACGATGAAGGTCGGTACCAACGATCTCTTTACGCAACCCTGGAATACCGTGGCTGGAAGCAACTGGATCTGGGACGGCAATGTAATGCGCGCCACTACGATGGGCTCATCGAACATTAACGGCGGCGGTGGTTTGATGGCTGACCCCTATACCGGGCTGGCCTATCCCCAGCGTATTGCAAGTGCCGAACTGACTTACAAGGAAGGTTTGCCGATCCACCAAAGCCTCGACTGGCTGACTGTTACAACGGCACCGGAAGTTCAGGTTCCTGGTGATGCGTGGGTGGATTGGGATGCAACGGAACAGAGGTTTATTACTGCCTCAGAGAAGTTCCCTGAAGGTCTGACCGCCAACATCAAGAGTGTTGTGGTGTATCCCGATGATCTGTTTGAGACCATCAAATGGCATGATGGCAGTCCCATCTCAGTTGGCGACTTCGTAATGAACATGATCCAGGGTTTTGATCCTGGCAAACCGGAAAGCGCGATCTATGATGCATCGTTGGCAATCAGTATCAAGGCCGGGCTGGAGTCCTTCAAAGGATATCGGATTACCTCCACCGACCCGCTGACCATCGAAGCTTATAGCGATCAGTATTACACAGATGCAGAGTTGAATATTCTGCCATTATGGCCGCAATCAGCCTTCGGCCTGCAGGGTGAGAACAGCTGGCAGATCCTGGCGATCTCAAACCTGGCAGAAGCAGCCAGCGAGCTGGCCTATTCTTCCACCAAATCAGATGATCTTCAGGTGGAGAACACCAGTTGGGTGGGCGGGCCCAGCCTTGAGATCCTGGCAAAGTATCTCGATCAGGCCGCAGGTGAATCGTATATTCCGTTCGAACCCACGTTGGGTCAATACATCACCAAGGAAGAGGCGGATCTACGCTATGCCAATTTCAAGCAGTGGTATGAAGACCACGGTCATTTCTGGGTGGGGACGGGTCCATATTATCTGGATCAGGTCTTTACCACGGAGAAATCGGCTGTACTGAAGAACAATACTGATTTCGTTGACCTGGTTGACCGCTGGGCGCAGTTCAGCGAGCCAAAGATGGCGACAACAGTTCTTGATGGACCGGGACAGGTCAAGTCTGGTGAGGAAGCAGTCTTTGATGTCACGATCAACTTCAAGGATCAGCTGTATCTTCTATCTGACATTGAGCGGGTGAAATATATCCTGTACGATGCAACCGGCACAGTTGTATCTGTGGGTGACGCGGAAGCCATTGGCGATGGCCAGTATCAGGTCACCCTGACAGCTGATGAAACCACAAAACTACCAACAGGTTCAGCAAGACTTGAAGTTGCAGTGGTACCGATTCCCGTGGCCATTCCATCCTTCACATCGCTTGACTTTGTAGCAGTCCCATAGGGATTGCACCTGTGAACAATGCACAGAGGCGGATCCATCCGCCTCTGTGCAACTTTCTCGATTTGTGAGGTACCCATGGCTGTTGTTACCCAACCTGTTCCTGAAAATACGGTTGTAAAAGGACCACCCCGTGATAACACGTTCCGGCGGGTATCGCGTTATGTCATCGTGCGTCTGGCGACCCTCTTTGTGACGGTGATCATCGGTGTGTACCTGACGATTCTGATCGCCAATATGGGCGGCTTTGTTGACAATATCATGCGAGGCGAGATCCGTGAGCGTGTCACGCAATCCATTATCAACAGCCCGTCATCAAAGACCATGGAACCTGCTGTGCGCCAAAAACTCATACAGGATACGATTGCCTCCGAGGAGGAGCGCATCGGCTTAAACGTTCCCATCGCGATCCGCAATGCCCGCTATCTAAAAAATGCCCTCACGCTGCAACTGGGACGTTCCCTCAACATGACCAGTGATGCGGGCTCAAGAACCGTCCGCCTCATTATTCTGGAACGATTGCCGGCCACGCTTTTACTCATGGGGACCTCGCAGCTGTTTCTCTTCTTTTCGAGCATCTTCCTGGCGCTAAACCTCTCGCGGCGCTATGGTAATTTTTGGGACAAGCTGGTGGTTGCCCTCTCGCCGACATCCGCTGTGCCGCCCTGGTTCTATGGGATTTTTCTGATCCTGATCTTTGCAGCTCTCTTGAAGGTGCTTCCCTTCGGCGGCATGGTGGACTCCCCACCGCCCTCGAACCCGATTGATTATTCATTAAATCTATTAAAGCACATGCTATTACCTGCCTTGTCACTGGTGCTTAGTTCCTTCTTTCTCAGCATTTATAACTACCGCACTTTTTTCCTGATCTATTCCAGCGAAGATTATGTCGAGATGGCCAAGGCCAAGGGATTACCCTCGCGCGATGTGGAGCGACGTTACATTCTGCGTCCCACACTGCCGAACATCATCACGAATTTTGCCCTGCTCATCATCACCCTGTGGACCGGCGCAACGATCACAGAAACCGTCTTCCTGTGGCCGGGCCTCGGACGCACGTTATATCAAGCCATTGGTCTGTACGATATTCCCATCATTGTTGGCTCCACGATCATCTATGCCTATATGCTGGCAATGACCGTTTTCCTGCTCGATATTGTCTATGCTCTCGTTGACCCGCGGGTCAAAGTCGGTGGCAATTAAGATGAAAGCCATCCAAAACACACTACAGAGACTATGGATGTATCCATCGGCAGTGATGGGAATGCTGGTGGTTCTTCTTTTGGTTATTACAGCTGCGTATGCCATGATCACAATTCCCTATAACGACGCCATACGCCTGTGGCGCGGAGGCGAGGAGGTCTGGTATCAGAACCCGAAGTTTGCTGCGCCTGCATGGATCAATTTCTTTTCGAGCAAAAAGTATGCTGAATCCTTCGCCGTCCGCACCTCCGATGGAGGCATGCCGAAGGAAGTGACACCCGGTGCAGAGGGCACTTCAACAATATCGTCTTCCTACACATTTGGTTTCACTGCCGACTATTTGCCCCAGGACCTGATCCTCTACATCTCTTCGCAATATGATCAGAAGCAGCCATTCATTTCTGCTGAATGGCGTACCCCCGATGGGAGAGAGATCCGCATCACAAATGTATCGGTCAACCAGCGCATGACCTATCGCTTCGCACAGGACGAGAAGTTAAAAGCCCGCCTGCGGACCGATGATGTGATCTCTGCATTGTTCACAGACCCTGAAACCGGAAAGCTGGTGAAGGGAGAGTATCAACTGTTGGTCACCGGCACAACATTTGAACCTGATTCAGATATTGACCTGGAATTTGTCTTTCATGGACAGGTGTATGGCATTGCCGGAACCGACCATGCCCGCCGTGATTTAATGGTGCCGTTACTGTGGGGCACACCTATTGCCCTGGCATTCGGGCTCATCGCCTCCCTGGGGACGTCTGTGTTGACAATGGTCATATCAGCCGTGGGTTCATGGTATGGCGGCTGGCTGGATGAGCTGATCCAGCGTATCACCGAGATTAATCTTGTTCTGCCTTTCCTTTCCATACTCATAATGGTTGGAACATTTTATTCCCGCAGCATCTGGGTCATTTTGGGAGTAACCATCCTGCTCAGTATTTTTACCGGAGCCATCAAGGCCTATCGCTCGATCTTTGTACAGGTCAAGGAATCCATGTACATCGAAGCAGCACGGGCGTATGGGGCGAGTAGTCCGCGAATTGTTTTCCTATATTTGATCCCGCGCATGATCCCCTTGCTCATCCCGGGCCTCGTTTCATCTGTTCCCGCCTTTGTTTTCCTGGAAGCATCACTGGCTCTGCTGGGGCTGGGTGACCCGGTCCTGCCCACCTGGGGCAAGATCATCCAGGATGCAAACGCCAACGGTGCCCTCTATCGCGGCTACTACTATTGGATTTTGGAACCTGCGACGCTTCTTATGATCACTGGGCTTGGCTTTGCCATGCTCGGCTTCGCACTGGACAGAATCTTTAATCCGAAACTGAGGGACGTATGAGTCCAACTTCACAAAAACTTTTACAGATCGAAGATCTGGTCCTGCATTTCAAGACCAATAGCGGAACCGTGCAGGCAGTCGACGGCGTTGACTTTGAGCTTGGCACCAACCGTGCCGTGGTGATCCTCGGCGAATCGGGTTGCGGAAAAAGCTCGCTTGCCAAAGCCATCCTGCGCCTGCTGCCGCGCAATGTTGAATCGTACGGCGGGAAGGTGTTCCTGCAAGGCACGGACGTGATGGCATTCGACGAGGAACAGTTCCGTCAGAATGTGCGTTGGGCGCAGATCTCCCTCGTTCCACAGGCGGCAATGAATTCACTGAACCCTGTATTGAAAGTGGGAGATCAGGTTGCCGAGCCTGCCATGGTCCACCTCGGCGTCAAAAAGGACGAAGCCCTTAACCTTGCTCGGCGCATGTTCAAGCACGTGGGTGTACCAGATGATTTTCTGCAGCGGTATCCGTTTGAACTAAGCGGAGGCATGCGTCAGCGCGTGGCATTGGCCATGGCACTCGTGACAAGCCCAAGCCTGATCATCCTCGATGAGCCCACCTCTGCCCTCGATCTGCTCACCCAGGCTAACATCATGAACGTGCTCAAACGCATCAAACAGGAGCTTGGAACAAGCTTCATTCTCATTACTCATGACATTGCAACCTCCAGCGAACTGGCAGATGAAGTTGCCATCATGTATGCCGGTCAGATCGTGGAAACAGGTCATGCGAAGGACTTCTTCCCCGCTCCGCTTCATCCATATGCACAGATGCTGATGGCAAGCGTGCCGCGCCTGCGCAGCGACTCGGACCCGATGTTCATTACCGGTCAACCCCCCAGCCTGGTCAACGTGCCTACAGGATGCCGCTTTAAAACACGCTGTCCGTTCCGCTTTGAGAAATGTGACCAGGAACCGCCCATGTTCAGCAGAAATGGCAGCAAGGTCAGATGCTGGTTGCATGAGTAGTACTCTTCTGGGCATGATGGAATGCTTGAAAGGTTTGCAAACCCCGCACGCATTCATTCCCCCATTTGCGAAGCGTGCGGGGCAGACGGGATTTGGTTCGGCGACAGAGAAGAGGAAATAAATGTCATCGCGAGTCCATTCGCGCTGAGCGGAAGGTTGAGACGCATGGCGTCGAAACCTACAGACGAAGCGCGGGCGAAGCAATCTCTAATGATCGGTTGGAAGCCTTCAACAAGATTATCCGTTTAAGTGAGGATTGCTTCGTCAGGCTGAAGCCTTCCTCGCAATGACATAAAAGATAGGAGCACAAAATGATAACTGAATTGCAAGAGGTGATGATGAACACGCCCAAAATAGACAAGCCCGAACCGCTGCTGTCCATTGAAGATCTGCACGTCTGGTACGAATTGCGTCGATTCGGATTCGGCCACGCGGGCTACGTCAAGGCCGTGGACGGTGTCAGCTTCAGGTTGGAGGAAGGGGAAACGATTGCAGTTGTGGGTGAGTCCGGGTGCGGAAAGTCCAGCTTGATGAAAACTATTTTGGGTCTCAACACTCCCACCAGTGGCAATGTCATTTTTGATGGCGAGAATCTATCCGGATTGAAAGGAAACAGATTGCAGCGTTATCGATTTAAGGTGGGCTATGTCCAGCAGGACCCGTATGGCGCGCTGCCGCCTTTCATGAAGATCCAAAAGGTTTTGGAGGAACCGCTCATCATCAGTGGTATGAGGAGCAAAGACGAGCGCCTGGCGCGCATCCGCAAAGTGATGACCGAAGTGAAACTTCACCCTGTGGATGATTTTCTGGAGAAGTTCCCGCACATGCTCAGCGGCGGACAGCAACAGCGTATTGTGATCGCGCGTGCCATGCTGCGCGAGCCCAGATTGATCGTTGCCGATGAACCCGTATCCATGCTGGACGCTTCGGTGCGCGTGGAAATCCTGAAGATCATGCGCACCCTGCAGGAATCACATGGGCTTTCGGTCATCTACATTACGCACGATCTTTCGACAGTGAAATATTTTTCACAACGGATCTTTGTGATGTATGCGGGCAACCTGATCGAAAAGGCTGAGACGCGGCGCCTGCTTGAAAATCCGCTGCATCCCTATACTCATGCACTGCTCGCCGCCACATCCGACCCGGATGCCGCCAACGCCGATACGTTCAAAGAGGTGCCGCCGGGCGAGCCACCGAGTCTCGTCAACCCGCCGACGGGATGCCGCTTTCATCCGCGCTGTCCGCGTTTCATGGCAGGCTTGTGTGACGTGGAATTTCCTCCCGATTTCGAACCTGAGCCCGGACATTTTGTGGCTTGCTGGCTGTATAAGGAAAATGTATCGCGCTGAGCGGAGGGACGAGCGATTATCGAGGAGCGCAGACGAAGCGCGGCTAATCATGAAACCTAATGTTCGATTGAAAGACGCGCTTCGACTACACTCGTATGGCTCCTTCCGATCACGAAGTCCCGGCGATCGCCCGGGAGCGCGAAGAAAGTGAACTATGAATTCGCCCCGCACCCTTCTCAGCCTCGGCCTGGTTCTACTGTTGTTGGGCATCGTTCTGCCCTTTTTGATGGTCATCCAGGTGCTCGAATCCACTTTCTTTTTGAACTTTTTTTCATGGGCTGCATCCGTTGCTGGGCTGGCATTCGGTACGATCGGGTTTGCGATGTATTCGAAAAACAGGAAGGACTAACGCTCCTGAAGAGCGTACGCGACTGCTTCATCCAATGTCATCTTTTTGCCATCATCATATGCGTCTGAAAATGTGACCTCGTCCATCTTTGCACGACAAGCCGCGATAATTTGATCCACATCTGCTTGCTCTAGAGGCGGGCGGGGGTCGCCAATTTTTTTGCGCGTGGCATCCGCCCAGCCAATCAAGCACGCAGCGCGTTCGTGTTTGTCCAGTAAAATTTTAAGACTTGCCATTCCCTCCAGTGTGAAGACAACACCGCTTGCGTTTTGATCTTCCTGAAAGTTATGCATGGTTTTAGCAAAAATGCTGCGTGCTTCGGCCAGCTTGTCTTCCCGCAACGCCACATAACCCAATCGAACATGAGTCCAAAGAAACATTATTCGGTGTCCTATTGCCTGCGACATTTCCATGGCTTCAAGCAGATTAGTCCGTGCCATTTCATAATCACCTCTTATCAGGGCTATACATCCATAATGGTGAAGAATGTTTGCCTGTAACCCCTTGTTGTTCAAGTTTTGACTCGTTTTTACTACTTCATCCAACCATTTTTCTGCCGATTGAAGATTGCCGTTTAACATATTACGCATTACAAGATCCAGCATAGTATTTGTTGATAATTCCAGATCGCCAACTTTTTTAAATATTGCCACCGCTTTTTCAAAAGTAGAAATGGAGCGTTGATAATTATTAAGCCAGCCCATATGTGAAAGTGTATAAGCTTGTCTCCATTGATCTCCAAGTGATTCGGATAATGTAAGCGCGTGCTCGAACAAGTTCATGACCTTTTCAATCGGAGCATTAAAATCTTTTAGCATTTGTCCTAATGCGAGCAATGCATCTATTTCCCCGGACTTGTC
>JANMSY010000349.1:0-1512 GCA_031389865.1 Anaerolineales bacterium
ACTGGCATAAGCGGTATAAACTTGCGATATAGAGTCGCTTTGTAGGGTAACTTTTGCAGGAAAGATGTGCTGGCCGTTTTAACCCACAAGAACCCGCGCTCCACTTCCGGCAGGATATCGAACAGGCAGAACAGATCTGCATCCGGAATAACCTGCAGCATTTGCTCAATGACGCGTTCAGAGCCTGCATAAGTTACGAGCCAGTCATGTACGATCGCGATTTTCATGGATCATTTTCTACAAACCGGATTTGAATATAAGTATATTCCCCTTACGAAACTTCTTCGTAATTATACACACGTTTTATTTACCTGTCTGCGCGCACTCTGGAAACATTGCTTTGCATTGACAGATTAAAACAAAACGCAGACTTTCTTGAAGTCTGCGTCTTCTACTGTCGGAGGTGGAGAGATTTGAACTCTCGACCTCACGGACCCGACCGTGCGCTGAAAAATCACTACCAAGGATAACATTATGCTTGATTTCTCACATCGCGAGCTTTCGCTGAAGAGAGAATAGGCAGAAATCTTTTTACCCCTGCTGAATCATGGCCTGGTTGACTGCCTTAACGATTTCTGTGACTTTGGCTATACTCTTTGATTTGTAGGCTTGTTCTTCGCCGGAAGCACTGCCAATTTGAACAAAGTACTCCGTTTTTAAGAGCATCGCCACAAAATAGCCTCCGACCACCATAAATACCCCAAAGAGAATCATTGCCCAGTTTACATGATTGAAAAATGCGAAGATCATGAACGCCAGACCAAATACGATTATGCCAACTGGCAGGAACGCAAATAGGTTAGTTTTCTCTTTTTTTGTCACGGATGTAATATTGGATATGGCATAAGTTTTATCGCCAAAAATCGCGCGCATGTTGGTAATCTTGATATTGCCCTGTTCGTAGATCACCTTTTCTTCTGTCATGGCCTTCTCCCTTAGTTATCGATCGATCCCTGGCCGTGTTGGCAGGAATTCCCAATGCCGTTGATGTAAAAGGGTCTTGAGCTGATTCAAATGCGGAAGGCAAGATAGCATTGATGTCGGCCTTGGACAGTGCTGCAAGCGTATTATCTCTGCCTGAAAGCGGAATTCCTATGCAACAACAAAAGAAAACCAGTCCAGTAGCTGCCAGGATGATCAACCTGGCTCTTCTACTCCCAGAGTTCCACAAATTGGAGATACGTCTTTTGGTGCCAACATTTTCAACAGGCGGTGAGGTTTGGTTTGAATCGGTCATTTTATTTCATCCTTACCTATTATTGTTCTGATAATCACACTTCGGATTGGGCATGATGTAGATCATTAATGGTAATACTGAACATTAACTAAACAAGCTCTCATCTATTGATTGTTTGCTAGTCCGCAAAAGCAAGATCGGCGGAAATTGTGGATTTTGATCATACGGCTGATAGCCTGAAAATTGTCATGAAGCTGAGCGATGAACTGCTGATCGCTTGGGACGGACACCGGCTGGACGACGGTGCTTTTGAAATTACCACTAGAGTAGAATGG
>JANMSY010000181.1:0-10404 GCA_031389865.1 Anaerolineales bacterium
TTTCCTGCACCATTCAGCAAAATGACCTCAAAACTGCTGCCTTTATTTTTACACATTTATTGAAGAGACCTCCTGCTACATGCAGGAGGTCTCCTACCTCTGCAATAGTTACCGATCTATGGGCAGTTATTCAGTATGATAGCCTTCCCGTATTCCACATAAGCAGGCTCTGTGACGACAAACTCTATCCAACGGGGATTCGGACTATCGCCCTTGCCGACCATCCATTCTCTGGAAATGGTGGTGGAACCGGCCTCCGTAAACACCATGGGTTTTACACCACTTTCATTCCCATCACTCTGATTCCAGAAGAAATCGATTTCGAAGGGTCCACTTGTGGAAATGGTGGCGTTTACGGTATAGAGTACATTTGTAGGACAGCCTGTTGCAGGTGTACGGACGACCTCATAAACAACGCTGGTAATGCCAAAGGCAGGTTCCGTATCATTCGATACTACAACCTGAACATAGAAGGGTTCATTAGACGGTCCGACACCAAAAACGGAATTCCAGGGGGATTGAAGCCGCCAGTAGCCCGTGAATTCTCCTTCCGTATCAGGAGCTTTTAGATAAATTGAAATTTCCTTCTGTTCATTCGGTGAAACTTCGTCATCCAACGGGTAGGAAGTCAGGCCTCCCATCAGGTCGCCGCTCGAGAAGACCAGGCTATAGGAGGAATTCCATGTGCAGGTTCCTGTATTCATGATCGTCCAGGTCTTCCAATAGTATTGGCCGGGTGCCAGTATTACTCCATCCGGGGGAGTTTCACTGACCAGGGATGCCCTGGCACAGTCTGGATCAGGCGGCGCAGAGACCAGCGTTGGAGCGTTTGTGGGAGTGGCTGCCGCAGAAAGAGTCCCCACCACCGCCAGGGTCACTTGAGGAGTGGTTGTGGGCAGGCTGGCGATCTCAGTACGCGACTCACCCGCTTGCACGGTCTGTGCCACAGCCGTGGATATCACAGAATCCTGCTGTGCCGATGGGCTGCACGCCGAAATAAACAGCGCAAAACCGATGAACACAACCAAAACTCTATATTTGTAAAACTCAAACATTCAATTTTCCTTTCTCATACACTACTATAGCCATGCAGGAGAAGTATTATACCTTTTTATAAAAATCGCCCGACGTAGTGTCGGGCGTTTGGGAGTGGCTAAAAGAATGGGCCATATTTCTTCTCACCGCACACCAGCCCCGGTGGGGTGGTGCCGGGGGAGAACACAGAGTTCACGGAGAATGTAGAAGGTTTTCTCTGTGTTCTCCGTGTACTCCGTAGTGAAACTCTTGGGCAAGCCCACACAATTATCCACTCTTGGGCGTTTCAACAAAATTACGGTAGTTCCACTCGTGGGGTTACCCACACCGCCCAGTCTTGATCTGCCGGTCCGTTTGCCAGGATTGCCAGTGCAAACTGTACGTTTTTCCCGGCGATGCTGGTCAGGTCAACATCTACATCTTTTATAATGCCGTCACAGGTTTCCGTCCATTCACCGAGAGGTTTAAGAACACCTGCTTCCTTGTAATTCAGTTGGAACTTGGCATTGCCCACACCGCAGGTCCCATCTGCCTTTGCAAGAAAACCGATCCTGGCTTTGAAATGTTCGCCTGCCACAACTGTGTAGGCAGGAAAAAGCCCTGTCATCACACCGTTATTCACAAACTGTGGATGGATCTCCAGCACTTTCGCAGGTGAAGTGCCATCCTCGAGCTTCTGGTTGTTACGATACATGGCAAAGCCATTTACATCTGTGTCGGGTCCACCGAACGTCACAACGCCTGCGCTTCCCACCCAGCTGGCATCAGTGGCGCGCGTGTGCAGATCAAGACCAGGGCTGGAAACTGCGACCTTAATATCTACAAAAAAAGTCTTGCCCTGTGTCCCGCCCAGCACGGGGATCAGGACGCCCGATGCATTTCGGATTCGCCAATGGCCGCGATATGGCCCGCCAGTAGCGGGCGCAGTCAGATTGACCGAGAGATCCACTTCCTGACCCGGGCTGACCGTTCCGATCGGTGTTGGTGATGTGCCACTCATCGAATCACCACTATCAAATACCAGTGAGTACCCGGACCAGGTACATGTACCTGCATTCTTCAACCGCCACGTTTTTGTGAATATAGCCCCGGGAGCAAATACAGACCCATCCGGGATCGAAATATCTTTAAGGAACTGAGCCAGATCGCAGCTTGCCGTGGGTGGGACGACGGAGGTGGAGGCTGGACGGGGCAGTGTTGGAAAAGAAACCGCTGTATTTGTTGCCTGTGGTGGAGGCAGGGTCGGTGTATTGAACGGCGTGACCTGCTGGGTGGACATCGCCTGGACGGTCAGGGCAGCAGCAGTGAACACGGCATTGGGTTCCTCGGTTGCGGGCGCGCCCGACGGCAGGTTGCATGCGGAAAGCACTAATAGAATAAAAATCAATATCGAAATAGTACGGGCGCTTTTGAACATTCCTCTTCTCCTGATTGATACAACAATTTTACACCCCGCACGCTTCTTTAAAGAAGCGTTTTACGTGGCGTTCGGGGTACACGAATACAGACGGACTGCTATTCCTCTTTGTTCCTGGGAAAACAAAAACGGGAGCCATTCCGACTCCCGTTCACGGTTCATTTCAAGCCTCAAGCTGATTCGTGGACCCCAGCCATCCACAAGCCCAGTTGTTCGCGCGACGCGTCTTTACGGTCCACCGTTGCCACGATCTGGCCCTGGTACATTACTGCGATACGGTCTGATAACGAAAGGATTTCATCCAGCTCGGCAGAAATAAGGAGAACCGCTACACCCCGATCGCGCATGACAATGATTTCCTTATGAATATACTCGATCGAACCCACATCCAGGCCGCGTGTAGGCTGTGAAGCGATGACCAGTTTCACCGGGCGGCTCAATTCGCGCGCCACGATCACCTTTTGCTGATTGCCACCGGAGAGTTTTCCGGCATTCACAAAAGCAGACGGTGTGCGGACGTCGTATTCCTTGATCAGCTTTTGAGCATTCGCATCCACTCGATTCTGATGGATGACCGCGCCTTTCGAAAAACGCGGCTGGTAATAATCGCATAGCATCATATTGTCTGCCACGCTATAGGAAAGTACGAGCCCGTGCCGCTGACGGTCTTCTGGAATGTGCGCCAACCCTGTTTCTGTAATAACACGCGGTGACTTGCCCGTCAGGTCGTTGCCATTGAGAGTGAAACTCCCTCCCTCGATGTGGCGCAGACCGGTCAACGCTTCAGCCAGTTCCGTCTGTCCATTGCCCTGAACACCGGCAATGCCAAGCACCTCACCCGCACGCACACTGAACGAAACCCCGCGTACGGCGTCCAGTCCGCGTATATCACGAACCTGTAGATCGGTCACCTGAAGGACTTCTTCAGTGGGTTGCGCAGGTTTCTTTTGCACGGTGAGGATGACCTCGCGTCCGACCATCATCGTTGCGAGTTTTGCCTGGTCGGTCTCTTTGGGGTCAACGGTACCGACCACCCGTCCTGCGCGCATGACGGTGATACGATCTGAAATGGCAAGGACTTCCCTTAGCTTGTGCGTAATAAAGATGATCGACACACCCTTATCCGTCAGTTCGTGCATGATGCGAAAGAGGTCGTCCGCTTCCTGCGGGGTTAACACTGCGGTCGGTTCATCCAGGATCAGGATCTTTGCGTTGCGGTACAGAGCCTTGACGATCTCGACGCGCTGCTGAACGCCCACGGGCAGATCACCGACGATCGCATTGGGATCAACATCCAGCCCGTATTGATGCGACAGGTCCCTTACTTTTTGTGAAACCTCTTTGCGATCCAGTTTGGCAAGCGGGACTTCGTTTGGGGCGGCACGGTGATCCGTTTCAGCACCCAGCATGATGTTCTCGGTCACTGTGAAAACGGGGATCAGCATGAAGTGCTGGTGGACCATGCCAATGCCATTGTGGATGGCGTCGCGCGAAGAGTTGAGCTGCATCTGTTTTCCATCAACGATCACCTCACCCTCATCCGGATGATAGAGTCCGTAGAGGACGTTCATCAGCGTGGATTTGCCCGCACCGTTCTCACCGAGCAGTGCGTGGATCTCACCTTTTTTAAGGTCGAAATCCACATGATCATTTGCCAGAACACCGGGAAATCTTTTGGTGATGCCTTTTGCTTCAAGTATTACTTTTGTGTCTTCTGCCATATATCGCCTACTTTTCGTACGGGACGCCATCAGCAGCGGGTGGCGTAGTGCGACCGATGATGCCGGTCAGGATGATCATGGTCAGGATATAGGGGAGTAACCCGACCACATAGGATTGCTGCAGGAATGCCCACTGTGCGGGAATGACATCGCGGAACAGCTGCAATTTAATATTCAGAGCCTGTGATGCGCCAAACACAAGAGCCGCTGTCCATGCGCCAATGGGAGTCCAGTTGCCGAAGATCATGGCAGCCAGCGAGATGAAACCGCGCCCATTGGTGAGCAGGGGTTCAAAGGATGGCACCGACTCGATGGTGAAATATGCGCCTGCCAGCCCAGCCAGACAACCACCAATAATGACATTCGCGTAACGCATCCTATAGACATTGATGCCAACAGTATCTGCGGCCTTGGGATGCTCCCCCACCGCGCGGGTGCGCAAGCCCCAGCGGGTGTTGAAGAGAACATAATGAGCAACGAAAACCAGAACAATCGCGCCGATGGCAATCGGTTTTTGATCCAGCACGGTATTAAACGCGCGGATGAATTCAACACAATCTGCCGACTCGCCACAAATGGGCCTGAAGAATTCAGTGAGTGGAACATGAATGCTGCGGAGTGTTCCAGGTGAATTTGGAATTTGCCCGCCGAAAACACTTCCCTGGCCAAAGAACATCTGCCGGTTGAGGAACCCGGTCAGACCCACGGCAAGGATATTGATGACGGTGCCGCCAATGATCTGGTCCACTTTATAGGTGACGGATAATACTGCCAAGAGTAACCCCATGAGTCCGCCAGTGAGTATGGCTGCAAGCAGACCCACAAAAATACTGGGACCCTGTGCAGCCTTAAATACATGGAACATGTAAATGGCTGCAAGCCAGCCGAAAAACGCGGCGGAAAGCATCATGCCCTCAATACCGATATTTACGACACCAGAGCGTTCACAAAATACGCCCGACAAAGCCCCAAGGGTAAGCGGTGTTGCCACAGCAATCGTTGTTGCCAGCATGCTGGTAACGATGATCACAGGAGATGATTTGGTATACCCTACCAGAACAACAACGCCAAACAGGACGACGATGATCAAAAAGATAAAGCCGAAACGTTTCCAATCCATGGGTTTGCTAGCCTCCCCAGCCGCGCGTCAGGACAACACGTTCGCCCTGCGCCTTGATACGATAGATATAGCGTATGATGGCATCTGCTGCGACAAATAAAAGGATGAGCGCCTGAAGCATGGAGATCAGATCGACAGGCATCTGAGTAAGGAATTGCATCCGTGTAGCCCCATTACGCATGGCGGCAAACAGAATGGCTGCAAGCACCACACCCAGTGGATGCGACCTGCCCAACAAGGCAATGGCAATGGCATCGAAACCATACCCGATCGAAAAACCAAGTTCGTGGCGATAGTTCAAGCCAGTGACTTCGATTGCCCCTGCAAGCCCGGCCAGCATGCCGGAGAGAGCCATTGTGAGAATAATGATTCGTTTGACATTGATGCCCGCATACTTGGCTGCATCCGGGTTGGCACCCACCGTCCGAATCTCAAACCCCAGCGTGGTTTTATTGAGCATCCACCACACCAAATAAGCCACCACCAATGCGAACACAAATCCCCAATGGATACGCAAGCCCTCGAATATCTCAGGCATACGCGCGCCTTCCGCAATCAGTGGCGTGCGGGCGATCACATTATTCGGATTTCTATCCTTCATGGGGCCATTCAGCAGGAATGAAATGGTATTCAAGGCAATATAGTTCATCATGATCGAGTTGATGACTTCGTGTCCACCCGTATATGCCTTGAGAAAACCAACAATACCCGCCCATAAAGCACCAGCTGCCATACCCGCAATGATCGCCAGCGGTAAATGAATAATGGCTGGGATATCAACTCCGAGCCATAGCGGTAAAGCATAACCGATCAATGCAGCGAAGGTTGCGCCAAGTGCCAGTTGTCCTTCGGCGCCAATGTTGAACAACCCACCTTTGAATGCAAGTGCAACTGCCAGTCCGCCAAAAATGTAGGGTGTAGCCCATACTGCAGTTTCACTGAGTGCCTTTGCGGAACCGAATGAACCACTGATCAACCCATAATAAGCAAGTAATGCATTGCCTCTCACAAGGGTAATAATAATCCCACCTAAAACGACAGCGGTCAGAATCGCCAAAATCGGAATAAGCATGGCATCCAAAGCTGATCGCAACAACCGCTTTACGGGCGAGCCTGTTTGTGTTTCGGACTGCATGGGGTCTCCGCTCCAACTGTGATGTAATGTCAAATTATATCACCTGAGGATAAAGTTCCATGCACTCTGTACGCAGTACAAACTAAAAAAGGAAAGAGGGGTCGCCTCTTTCCTTTTTTAGTACAGGTGAAGTTTTAAGTTACGGCTTCACAGGAGGAACATTGGTCTTGATCGAACCGTCGAGCAGAGCGGTATTGATCTTTTCCATCTCCGCCTTCACATCAGCAGGAACTTCGCTATCAAGATCGTGGAAGGGAGCGAAACCAGCAGAACCAAAGAAGTTACCGACCGGGAAGCTTCCATCCTTGGCCATCTTGATGAGATCAAAGACGCCTGGGGTGATGAGCTTCATGGCGCTGGAAAGCATGCGGGGAGCAGCTTCCGGCAGCGTCAGGTACTGGTCAGAGTCAACACCGATGGCGTAGGCGCCAGCCTGGGCAGCAGCAGTGATCGCACCGTTACCGGTGATGCCACCACAACCGAAGATCGCATCCGCACCCTGATCCATCATGGACTTGGCAGTTGAAGCGCCCCATTCGGGATCGGTAAAGGTCTTGTCGAAACCAACATCGCTGTGATAGACAACGAACACCTCGGTAGTGGTGCCCTTCATGCCATCAGCATATGCAGCGCCGGCCTTGTAGCCTTCACCGAAGCGCCAGACGGGAGGAACAGCATCGGTACCGCAGACGGCGCCGATCTTGTTGCTCTTGCTCATCATTGCGGCGAGAGCGCCCACCAAAAAGCCAGCGTTGTCTTCAGGGAAGTTCAAGCCAACAACACCGGGAACCTCAGCAGCCTGGAACTGGTCCACACCGACGAACTTGACGTTCGGGTATGTTCCGGCAGCAGCGGCAGTCGCTTCACCCATACCGAAACCGACGGTCACAATGACATCATAACCGGCATCAGCAAAGGTGGCGATATTCTTGGCATAATCCTTTGAGTCAGCTGTTTCAATGTATTGGACGGTCGCGCCCAAATCCTTTTCAGCCTGTTGAACACCTTCCCATGCAGATTGGTTGAAGGACTTGTCATTGATCTTGCCAACGTCCGTAACCAGACCCACGCAGAAGGTTTCTGCATCGGTACAATCCGCCTGCGCAGGGGCACATGCAGGCAGAATCATGGCGGCAACCAAAAGTGCCGCAAGCAAAACGTACAGCTTCTTCATAGTTCTTCTCCTCTTTGTAATTTGAATAGCAGGGTTATCACAAACCCTTTTTCACAATAAGTATACAGTTAGTTCAATCATCCGACAAGACGGTATTAATGAAGCAGGATAAAAATAACGCGTCGGCTTCGGAGCCAGGCGTCAGTGTGTTCCCTTATGCAGTTGTTGCCTCCCCGCGCCGCACACCCAGCATTAACACCAGCGCCACCAAAAAAAAGAACGGAGCGATCAACATGATCACGCTGTAATTGTTACCCGTCAACTGTATTGCCAAGCCGTTCACATTGGGTCCCACAATTGCAGAGAACGTTGAGAACAGGTAGTACAGTCCGGTAAATGTCCCCAGTCGTGCGGCCGTCGTTAGCTCAACAACCATGGGCAGGGAATTGATATTCACGAATGCCCAGCCAATTCCGCCGAAGATCAACAGCACTCCGGCCATTGTCAACATGCGTGGACCGCCTTCAGTCAATGGAATGCCAACAAGGGGCAAAGGCGAAATGGGTGCCAGCAATGTATCGGCGGAAAGGATATAAAACAAAGCCAGAATGATGGAGACAACGATCAGACCCAATGAAATTGTCACGCGCCGCCCAATGCGTGCGGCGATAAACCCGGATGGGATCGCGAACAACACAAAGAATAGTGGAAAGACCGAAAGCAATGTTGCACCATCCCCTGCATCAATGCCAAGATGCTCCTGCGCATACAGCGTGAAAAACGTCTCCACCGCTGAATAACCAATGAACCAAAAGAAGATCGCGAACAGGATTCGTGACCCGCTTTTATCTTTATCATTCAGGATTTCACGCAGGCTTTCGATCATGCTGGGTTGTGGTTCGTTGCTTTCCAGATAATCCTTTGGTTCCCGAATGAACAGGAATACGATCAGGGCCGCAATAACTACCAATGCTGATCCGAGCCAAAAAGGGAACGCCGGGCTCAGTTTATAAAGCATTCCGCCCGTTTGTAAAGCAATAATGGTCCCAATGCCGCCCATGAAGTTGATGATGCCGTTGGCCTGTGAACGCTTTTCAGAAGGCGTGAGATCGGGCATCAGGGCAACCACCGGGGTGCGCCATAACGCTGCACTTAAGAGTAATGTGCTTGTACAGGCCACAAATAATGGCAGTACCGCTGCCAGTGGAATAAGTCCAAACGCCAGTGCGGTCACTGGCGCGCCAATGAGAATGAACGGAATTCGGCGCCCAAGGGGAGTGCGCAATCTGTCTGACCATGCGCCGACGGGCGGCTGGATGAATAATGCCGCGATATTATCGAGCGTCATAAAGAAGCCGATGAGCCCTGCGCCGAGACCAAATTTGTTTGCAAGAAAAATGGGAACAAAGGCATTATATACCCCCCAAACCACACTCACTCCAAAGAAACCAAAACCGAGCAGAAAGATCTTGCCGTAACTGAATTTCATGCTGCTGCCTCCATGTACACGGTCAACGGTTGAAGGTTGAAAGTTAAAGGGTATCGAACTGGTCCTCGTTTTGCGACTTGAGCCGCTCGATAAATTTTCTGTCTCTCTTATCAAGCTCCGCGTTTTCAAGCATATCGGGACGTTTGTTGAATGTGCGCGTCAACGCCTGTTCGCGGCGCCATTTGTCTATTTTGGCATGATCGCCGGAAAGCAGGATATCCGGCACCTTCCAGCTGCGGAAGTCGGGGGGACGCGTATAGTGCGGATATTCCAGTAATCCCATGGAATGTGAGTCGTCTGCTGCGCCAGTGGGGTCACCGAGTACGCCGGGCAGGAGGCGGGACACCGCGTCGATCAGGATCAACGCGGGGAGTTCGCCGCCGGTAAGGACGTAGTCGCCAATGGAAATCTCATCGGTGACGAGGTGCTCGCGGATACGTTCATCCACGCCCTCGTAGCGGCCGCAGAGCAGGACCAGCCTCTCATGACGCGACAACTCCTCAGCTACGCGCTGCGTGAACACGCGTCCCTGAGGAGTTAATAAGATAATGGGAATACCCTGGCGGGCACCTGCGGCAGGGGTCGGCTGGGTCGGCTGCGGAGCAAATCCCAAAACGGATTCGACGGCTTCAAAGACCGGCTCGGGCTTCATCACCATCCCGCCCCCGCCTCCATATGGAGTGTCGTCGGTTACATGGTGTTTGTCGTGGGTATAGTCGCGGATGTTGTGGACGCGCACATCGATCAATCCCTTTTGACGGGCACGAACTAGAATGCTGGATTCGAGATAAGGGGGGAAGACTTCGGGGAGGAGAGTGAAGACCTCAAATTGCATAATGCGATTGTAGCATAAGAGCCCAGATAAGAGAGATATTAAGGGCTGGCTTGCACGGCTATGCCGCGAATGGTAATATAAATTCAGCATGTACCTACCACGAAGCAGTAAATGGAGTATGACCCGCCGCCGAAAAAAACCGAATATTTTCGGTTGGACGGTTTTTGGACTGGTTTTGCTCTTCGGCTATTACTTTAATCAGGTGTATTTGCCTGCACAACCGAACCCCTTTGAGGCTACGCCCACACCCACGCGTTCCCCCGAGTCGCTTTCCGCTGAAAGGCAGTCACACATTGACAAGGGAAGACAGCCCCACGCAAATGAAACTTTTGAATCGGCGATCAAGGCTTCGCCTTGGGGGCCGGTGGCTGGGAGACGTAGTGCGGGACCGCGGCCCAGAACGAGACGGCCGGCAGGCCCGCCTGGACGCACGCGTTCTGGAACACCCCGACGATCCCGGTCGGGCCTTCGTAGCGTGAGGTCTCCAGACCCCACCGGGTCGCCGACTCGGTGTCGTAGGAGGTTCCGGTCACCGGGA
>JANMSY010000395.1:0-7581 GCA_031389865.1 Anaerolineales bacterium
AATTTGCGGCTACATTGAGCCTTGAGATTGCTCACCTGCACTCCCACTCCGTTTCACTTCGGGGACAGGTGTGCACCAAACGCACGATTTTGAATTGCTAGGCAATTCATAGCAAATCGGGTGCAAGTGTCGTCGGGAAAATCGCCCTCGCCGTTTGAGGCTCGTCGCAAAGACATAAAAAACGGAAATTAATTTTTCAAACATCAGTAAACTTCAACTTCTTGCTGTCAGCGCTATATACAGCATTATATGCCTGTGTGAAGTTTTAAAGTCTTCCCAACCACTCACTCATTTCTTTTGGATTTCTCAACTGTATCAATTTCAAATGTCCATATTCTGGTTGGGACAGCAGGACCGGTATCTCGCGCTTCCTGCGCCAGTATGTTTTAACTAGCCAGTGAAACAGCGAATCCTGCGACCAGAGCTTGAAATGTTTCACCAGCGCTTCACGGTTCGTGCCCCACAGCAGTTCCCGGGTCCACCAGCGGGTGAAGGTGCGACGTGTAAGCTGCCACAGGACAGTCATAAAGGGATAATCGAGCCAGATGACAGCTTCTGCATTGGGCCAGATGAGATCGCGCACCATGCGGTAATTTCCTGCGACAATCCATTTTTCGGCTTTTGTCGCGGCTTCGACGCGGGCACGGAGGATGTCAGGCGGTGCCTCCTGCCAGTTTGGCGCCCAATTCAACGCGTCCAGTTCGATGAAGTCAAGGTGGAAGCGTCTGGCGAGGGTTTCTGCCAAAGTTGATTTGCCGGAACTGGTTACGCCGATGACGACAATGCGGTTATAGGGGAAAGTGGACATCTGTGCTCCCGCCGCGGTCTCTACTGGCGATGGAAATGAAAATTAAGTGTGGGGAATGGCGCTCAGCGCGGGTTATCTTACATAAATGGGATTGCTATAAACCCAGCCGCGCTTGAGGCCGAGATAGCTTTTCCAGGCTTCCACCCGGTACGCGCCTGGTTCGGTTGCGCTGTAGGCGCAGGCATGGGTATTCTTCCAGATACCGATCACTTTCCCGTCTTTGATCAAACGGATGTCTGCAGGCTGGGGCAGGTGCGCCTGTAGCGTTACGCCGCCCTTGACCGGGACCTCATCTCCCATAATTACAGAGTGCTCCAGTCCCCGTGCTTTAAAAACGAACCCGCGCGTGGAAGCGGGCAGATCGTAGCCCACGAAACATCGTCCCGCCGCCAGGGCTTCATAGATCATTTTCCTGTCTGTGGACAGATCGCCCGTCAATGGCTCGGGGATGAATACATGTGTGTTCACGGTGCGGAAGTGGAAATCATATGGGAAGATGACGCGATGCATGGGTCCCATATGCATATCCAGGGCGTGCGCGTCTGAGCCGCCAATAGCCACGACGCGTTCTCCATCGGCGAGCAGATTGTCCCAGCGCTGCACGACTTCAAGAATTGGATGATGCCCGATGAAACGAGGGAAGAAAGCGTAGAACGCCCCATGCAATTTGGTGGGGATAACAGTTTTGAGCTCGCTCAATCCGTTCCAGAGCTCGATGCCGGTGTAATTGCGCACATCCCAGGCTTCCCAGGAGATATCCGTTTCCTTGAAGGCGGGCGCCTCAGGGTCACGAGGATGGGCAATGAACGAGAGACCGCCCGTGTCGTTGACTCCGTTGATGAGCGTTTGTGGGTCGTCTGCCAGGTGCGACAGGTCGCGGTTGGCGTTGAAGATGAGCAGGTGATTTTTTTGCGGGTCACGGTCCTGGTCGTGGACCTCCTGTCCGACCAGGAGCAGGACGCGGCTGCGCCCGACGCGGTAGTATCCCTCCACCCCTTTGACGAGCACATTATGATCCGTCACGATAACAGCGTCGAGCCCGGTCCGGATGGCGGCGTGGGCGATATCCTTGTGGGTGCCGCTTCCATCCGAATAGCGGGTATGCATGTGCAGGTTGACGACGATTTCGTGCATGAGACCTCAATAGTATGTAGGCTGGAGCCGCCGTTAGCTGGCTACCTCAAGTTGACGTTTCTTCCTGCCAGCGGGTATAATGTCACCGCTTAAAAAGGAGGCTTGTTGTAAATGGTTACGTATTTGAATATCGCGCTGATTATAATCTCGGTCCTGCTCATCCTGAGTGTGATCCTTCAAAGCAAGGGCGCAGGTTTAGGTGGACTGACAGGTGCTGACGCTGGAAGCGTATTTACCGCCCGTCGCGGCGTGGAACGCTCACTCTTTTGGATCACCATCGTGTTGAGCGTTTTGTTTTTTGCATTGGTCATAACGCTTCTCATCATATCGTAGGTTCAGGATCACTTTTGAAAGGCCGTTTGTTCCGCGCGGCTGGTTATGCGGGGTGAGCGCGCCTTTCTTTTATTGTTTATGAAACAATTACGCTGGCAAATACTGGTCGTCCTGGTTACCCTGGGGATCGTTGCTGTGTTGCTATTCAGCCAGCAAACCCCATCCATTACAGGACCCATCCTTCCGCAACCTGAACAAGGCGGCGTGTACACTGAAGGACTTGTGGGTTCGCTGGTACGACTCAACCCATTACTGGATTGGAACAATTCAGCTGACCGCGACGTGGATCGTTTGATCTTCAGCGGTCTTGTTCGCTTTGATGAGCAGGGTCTGCCGCAGGCGGACCTGGCTGAGGCATGGGGTGTTGCCCAGGACGGCACGGCCTATAACTTTTCGATCCGACCCAATGCAGTCTGGCATGATGGAACGCCTGTTACGAGTGATGATGTCATCTTCACAGTGGATATGATGAAGGGCGATGCCTCCCTGTATCCGCAGGATGTCAAAGACCTGTGGGACAAGATCGAAGTCACAAAACTGAACGAAAAGACAATCAAGTTCACGTTGCCCGAACCCTTTGTTCCCTTCATGGACTATTTGACATTTGGCGTTCTGCCAAAACATTTGCTCGAATCGGTTTCCCCCGATCAAATGGAGCAAGCCGGGTTCAACCTCAAGCCCGTGGGCAGTGGACCCTATCGGTTCGATCATCTGCTTGTGGACGACGGTCAGATCACCGGCGTGGTGTTGACCCTCTCCACGACGTATTATGGAAATGCCCCGTTCATCGAGCAGGTTGTCTTTCGTTACTATCCGACCTCAGCGGACGCACTGGAGGCATACCAGCAGGGTGATGTGCTTTCGGTGAGTGAGGTTACGTCTGATGTTCTGAACACGGTATTGGAAGAACCAAATCTTTCCCTGTACACGAGCCGCATGCCGCAGATGAGTTTTGTATTGTTCAATTTGAACAATTCTGAAGTGCCATTCCTGCAGAATGCAAAAGTACGGCGTGCTCTCATGCTGGGGACTAACCGCCCCTATCTCATCAATACTTTTTTACAGGGACAGGCGATCATTGCCGATGGCCCGATCCTGCCGAACTCATGGGCATATTATGATGGCACAGAACGTTTCGAGTATGACCCTGAAGCGGCAGTCAATCTGTTGAAAGGTGAAGGCTATGTCATCCCTTCGGGGGGTGGTGAGGTGCGTGCCAAAGATGCTGAGACGCTCGCCTTTACAATGATGCATCCCGATGACACCGTCCATACACAGATTGCGGAGGCCCTTCGGGATGGGTGGGCGGCGATCGGCGTCCGCGTGGATCTGCAAGCCGTGCCCTATGACAAACTGGTTTTGGATTTTCTCGTTTCACGCACCTATCAGGCTGCCCTCATTGACCTGAACCTTTCGCGCACCCCTGACCCTGACCCGTATCCCTTCTGGCACCAGGCCGAAGCTACAGGCGGACAGAACTACTCCCAGTGGGATGACCGGGCCGCGAGCGAATATCTTGAACAGGCACGCGTCACAGCAGATTACACACTGCGCACACGGCTCTATCGCAACTTCCAGGTGGTATTTGCAAAGGAACTGCCTGCGCTGCCGCTCTATGTTCCTGTCTATTCCTATGCTGTAGACTCACAGGTCCAGGGCGTGCAAATAGGTGCCCTGTACGATCCGTCTGACAGGTTGACGACCTTCTCAAACTGGTATCTGCTGACTCGCAGAGCACTGGAGCAAACAGACGTTCCAACATCCATACCGTAATCATCAGTGACAGTCGCCATCCAGTGACTGTCACTTCTTAAATAATCATCAGGAGCAACCATGAGCAATCTTCAAGATGCACTCGAATACGCACACCAGAACCGTGATCGTTTTCTACAGGAGCTGATCGAAGTGCTGAAGATCCCGTCTATTTCAACAGATGCTGAATACAAGAGCCAGGTGCAGCTTGCAGCCGAATGGATGGCGAATCATCTCAAAGGTCTCGGCATCGAGAATGTGGAAGTCATGCCCATTGAGGGCGGGCATCCTGTTGTCTACGGCGATTTCCTCACGAAACCTGATGCACCGACCGTATTGGTTTATGGGCATTACGATGTTCAACCCGCAGACCCGCTGGAGTTGTGGGAAACCGGTCCGTTTGAGCCGCAGGTGCGCGGCGACCTGTTGTTTGCACGCGGTTCCTCGGACATGAAGGGACAGGTGCTTGCCACCTTCCACGCGATTGAAGCCGTCATGAAGAGCGGCGGCTTACCTGTCAATGTGAAGTTTTTGCTCGAAGGGGAGGAGGAGATCGGCTCAAAGAATCTCGAACCCTTCCTCAAAAAGCATGCTGACCGATTCAAGGCGGACGTATCCCTAAACCCCGATGCGGGTATGATGGGTGTGGACATGCCAACCATTACGTATGGCTTGCGTGGGCTCGCTTACTTTGAGATCCACGTCACCGGCCCCAAAGCGGACCTGCATTCTGGTCTGTACGGCGGAGCAGTGCATAACCCCGCTCAGGTGCTGACTGAACTTATTGCAAAAATGCACGATGAAAAGGGACGCATTACACTGCCTGGTTTTTATGACAGTGTGCGCCCCATCAGTGAGCAGGAACGTGCCGACTTTGCACGCCTGCCGAATGACGACGCACATTATTTGGAGGAGACAGGCGTCCCTGCGTTGTGGGGCGAGGATGGATATATCTCCGCCGAGCGCACAGGTGCACGCCCCACGCTGGAGGTCAACGGATTGCTCTCCGGTTGGACAGGCCCCGGCTCGAAGACAGTTCTTCCAGCAAAAGCCATGGCTAAGATCTCGTGTCGTCTCGTCCCTGACCAGGCTGCCACCGAAGTGGAGGAGCAGATGGTGCGCTTTATGGAGCAGAACGCGCCAAAGACTGTGAATTGGGAAGTCAAAAAGCTGACGAGTAGTCCGTTTGCGATTGCTGACCTGAACAACCCCGGCGTCCAGGCGATGAAGGACGCGATGGAATCTGCCTGGGGCGTCCGTCCGTTCCTTCGTCGCGAGGGCGGCTCGATCGGCGCGGTGGCGATGCTGCAGCAGATCTGCGGCGTCGAATCTGTGCTGGTAGGTATGGGATTGCCGAGTGACAACGTCCATTCACCGAACGAACATATGCATCTGCCGACCTGGCACAAAGGCATTGATGCATTCATCCATTTCTTTTATAACCTGGGTTAAAATCTGAGAGTTTAAGTTCATTAGCCCGCGGGTTTGTCTCGAGCAAGCGACGGATGAACCCGCGGGATGTTTTTTATGAAAAGAGAGTACATGGATCATGGAAGATAAGATCATTTCATATGGTGGGCAGGCAGTCATCGAGGGTGTGATGATGCGCGGTCGAAATGCGTTTGCCATCGCCATGCGCGCGCCGGATGGCAACATCGTTGTCCACAAGGAAGACCTTGCGGCCGTATATCGCTCACGCATCACAAAAATACCGTTCCTGCGCGGTGTCATTCTGCTTTGGGACGCGCTGGGGCTGGGCATGCGGGCGTTGACGCTTTCGGCGAATACACAAACCGGCGAAGATGAAAAGCTCGAAGGCCCCGCGCTTTATCTTACGCTTGGCATATCTCTTGCCGTGGGTGTCGGGTTGTTCGTTCTACTTCCTGCCAGTATTGGTGGATGGGCGGAACATTCTCTGGGTTGGGCAAACCTGGCACATAACCTTCTCGAAGGTCTCATTCGACTGGTACTGCTCGTCGGCTATATCTGGGCCATCGGGCATATGCCGGATGTAAAACGACTCTTTGGGTATCACGGTGCCGAGCACAAGACCATCAATGCCTTTGAATCGGGTGCGGAACTCACGCCAGATGTTGTAGCAAACTATCCGATCGAGCATCCGCGCTGCGGCACTGCGTTCATGCTTACCTTTGTGCTGATCTCTATTTTGGTCCACAGCGTTCTCGGCGACATGAGTTTTGTCTGGCGACTCGCCAGTCGCGTGCTGTTGATCCCCGTCATTGCAGGGATTGCAGTGGAGTACATCCGCTGGACGGCCAACCATCTGGACTCGCCTATTGTGCGCTTCCTCATCAAGCCCAATCTTGCCCTGCAATCCCTGACGACCCGCCAACCCGATACATCCATGCTGGAGGTCGCTATTGAATCCTTCAAGACCATGAGGAAAGCGGAACAGGAATTTGTTGTGTAGGTCATATTTGTACTGTGAAAAACCGAGCGGACACTGCACGAAAGTGCGGTCCGCTCGGTTTTGTTTATAATGACAGTATGAAATCAAGACCGTTCAAAATCGGCTTAACAGTACTCGTTTTTCTCAGCTTGTGCATCGGCGGTTATATCCTCTACGCTCGCGGACGTGCCGCACCTCTGCCAATGAAACAAAAACTTTACGAAGGCGTGATCTATCGGCGCGTGGTGCACGTTCTCCCACAATCCATGGTTGCACATGTGATCACGATCGATACAAAAGTGAAGGGGATCAGCTTTCTTGTCACACCGCCTGATTTAGATGGGGCTACGCCGCTGAACGCACGCACCACATCCCAATTTCTGGATGAGTTCGGTGTGCAGATCGCGGTCAATGGGGATGGGTTCTCGCCATGGTGGTCACGCAGCATCGCGGACTATTATCCGCATGCGGGCGACCCTGTGGCGCCGTTTGGTCTTACTGCTTCGAACGGGGATGTCTATTGGAGTGGCGATGATGATGACGTTGGGACTGCACCCACCCTTTATATCAGCCGCAGGAATGCACTGTCGTTCAACAACAGGCCAAACAACGTCTACACTGCAATTTCCGGTGACCGTATGCTTGTGCTAAAGGGGGAAGTTGCGCCTGATCTGGACGACGATGAAATAGAACCGCGTACCGCGATCGGGATCAACCGAAATGGACGGTATCTATATATTATCGTGGTAGATGGACGCCAGCCGCTTTACAGTCAGGGAGCGACGTTTCTTGATCTTGCTGAGCTGCTTATCCAACAGGGTGCTTATATTGGAATGAGCATGGATGGCGGCGGATCTTCGACATTGGTGAGGGAAGGGGAGCATGGTTTGCCCACTCTTTTAAATTCGCCCATTGATAACTACATGCCCGGGCGCGAACGGCCTGTTGGAAATCATCTGGGAATATTCGTAAAGTAACGTGAATAATGTTTAAGCCAAATTCAGTAAATTCAGTAAATCACAGGTTTTACCGTCATTGCGAGGAGGGTGCCTTTCCCGACGAAGCAATCTTACTCCTCAGACGGAAAATTGCTCGAAAATATGAGATTGCTTCGCAAAGAACCCTCGCAATGACGGGTTATGCT
>JANMSY010000396.1:0-3324 GCA_031389865.1 Anaerolineales bacterium
AATTTGCGGCTACATTGAGCCTTGAGATTGCTCACCTGCACTCCCACTCCGTTTCACTTCGGGGACAGGTGTGCACCAAACGCACGATTTTGAATTGCTAGGCAATTCATAGCAAATCGGGTGCAAGTGTCGTCGGGAAAAGCGCCCTCGCCGTTTGAGGCTCGTCGCAAAGACATAAAAAACGGAAATTAATTTTTCAAACATCAGTAGTAAGACCCCGGAAAACCAGGGTCTTACATAGTACATACATATATACGTATTTATTTTGATAAATGGATGTATTTAAACGCCCCGCTATTACTTGAAGTTTATAAGAAACTATTAATTTTCAGTCGTTCGTTCTTCAATGTCCGCAGGCTTTGGTTGAGTTTCATCTGGCTGAGTCGCCCGAGTGAGACGCCAGCCGCTGCGCATTGCAAGCATATAGACCGCCCAGACGACTAGACCCCAGAATGCAATTCGCAGGAGGAACATTAATGGCGAAAAGAATCCGAAACCCCTGCCATGCTGCATCATGCTAAAGCCGCGCTCAAAGCCATTTCCAAAATTGTGCATTGGCATTCTCTGTGGGCCGAAGCCATAGCCCGGGACAAACGATGGTGTATCGCCATTCGAAGCAGATCGTGCACCCTGATTAAATCCGTAACGATAGCCGGCAAAACCCACGACGCCTACTACTCCAAGAATTAAAATCACAGCCAGAAGGCCAGGAAGAACTTTTTTCATGGTTAGGTTCCTTTCGTTTTGTTGCTCAACTTTAACAGGGTGATATAGACAAGCGGTGTGGAAATTGTGTGGAAATTATGAAGATTGGATTTGAGGCTGCATAACGTTTGGCAGCAGTGATCTACATCGGTACTAGGATTTTTTCGGCAGGCTGACCCTGATCTTCAAGCCTGCTCCCACTTCACTCTCAGCCGACACCTGTCCGCCGTGCGCCTGAACAATGGACTTGGCGATGGCCAGTCCGAGCCCGGAGCCGCCCTCACGCGGACGGGAGGAGTCTGTTCGGTAGAAGCGCTCAAAGATACGGTCGAGATCGTTTCCGCTCAATCCGGGTCCGCTATCCTGGACGGACAGTTCGACCCTGTTGCCCACCCGCTTTGCAGCCAGGATCACGCGTCCTCCCTCGGGGCTGTGCCGCAGGGCGTTGTCCAAAATGTTCGTGAGAACCTGGGTGATCCGGCCGGGATCCACTTCAATGTCGGGGAGCTGTGAATCAATATCCAATTCAAAAATAATATTTTTTCTCTGAGCCTGAAACTGATAGAGTGACGCGACTTCCTGGATTAAACGCTGCGGCTCACTACTTTGCAATTGAATAGGTAGCTCACCAGCATCTGCCAGCGAAAGAATACGAAGATCATTAACCATATTCCCCAGCCGTGTCGCTTCCTCACGGATGATCTCGAAATTTTCGTGCGTCGGCGGCAGCACTCCATCGTGCACCGCTTCTGCGTGGCCCAGAATGAGGCTCAGCGGCGTGCGAAGTTCATGGGCAATATCTGCCGTCATTTGTCTGCGCACGTTGACCGAGCGTGAAAGCTCTGCACTCATTTTATTGAAGGCCTGCGCCAGTTCGCCCAGTTCATCGCTTGATCGTACCGGGACCTGCTGTGTAAGGTCGCCTTCCGAGACGGCGTGCGTGGCCCGCGTGAGTTCACGAATGGGATGTGTGAGCGTGCGCGAAAGAAAAACGCCCAGCAGGAGTGAGATCACTGCGCCAATCAGCGCGCCGTACAGCAATATGAGATTGGTGCGCTCAATGAATTCCACTTCGCGCGGCTTGCCTTCGAAGGGTCCCTCCATGGGAACGAGAACTCCGATCACTGTGCCGTCTTGTGTGATTTCAACACCTTCCTTTAAGTCCCTTTGAGGTACTCTATCACCGGGACGATACCTTCCATTGGGAACAAGGACGATCCCGTTTTGATCGGTCAATGCGAACAGTATCGCCCGGTTTCGGCCAGCCGGTCCAACGTTCGGCTGCTGGTGATTGTTTGTCTGGAACAGAATCCTTTCCGCACCCGCCCATGTGCCATGCGTGTCATAATATTCCTGCAGTTCTGTGAGAATATCCGTTTGAGTTTGGTCCGACAGAAAGCGGATGAATTCGGCGCGCGTATTCCAGCGCGCGGTGATAAAAATGATCGTAACGCTGACCACACCGATGCTGAGAAATGCGAGAATTAATTTGGATGTGATGGAACGCATGCATCATTCCCTTTTGAAACGATAGCCAACGCCATACACAGTCTCGATGTAATGGGGTTGGCGGGGGTCCGACTCGATTTTACCGCGCAGGTTTTTGATGTGGGTATCGATCGTCCGTTCATATCCTTCATAACGTACGCCCTGGATAATGTCCAGCAGATCCAGACGTGAGTAAACTCGCCCCGGCGAGGACATCAGTGCCGTCAGGATATCGAACTCGGAGGGGGTGAGGTCGGTAAATTTTCCACCCACCTGAACTGTTCGTCCATCACGGTCCAAAACAATATCGGCAGCTTTCACGAGCGTTGCTTCTGGTTTTGCCTCTCCACCCCGCCGCAGCACGGCGCGTATCCGCGCCACAAGTTCACGCGGGCGGAATGGTTTGGTCATGTAATCGTCTGCACCCACTTCCAGCCCGATCACCTTTTCTTCATCGTCCACGCGCGCGGTGAGCAGGATGATGGGGGTGTTGTGATCCGCGCGATGCTTGCGCATGAACTCATACCCGTCCATCTCCGGCATCATCACATCCAGGACGATGAGGTCTGGATGTTCGCGGTGTGCCACTGTGAGCGCATCCCGGCCATTGTATGCACTCACCACGCGATAACCTTCCTGGGTCAGATAACTTTGGACCAGGGAGACCAGCCGTTTTTCATCGTCCACGACCATGATTGTTTTCGACATAGAGACCTTTGAAAAGAGTATACCAACATCCCTTGAATGGGAGTTTGTCAGGGATGGATAAAATAGCGTACGTGGAAAAATTATAATCAAGGGCTATGGGGATGCCGTCATGAAATTATGAAGATATTGTGTTATTTTAAAAATTGAGTATGATGTAATTATTGACACGTTTGTGCTGAATTTCATAATGAATTTTTGATTTACTCCAATATAGACCTTGATTATCGGCAAGCTTTCTTTTACAATAGCGGTCACGTTGAACTGGGCAGGATAAAACGCTCGTTAAGGATAAAAGCTATGAACGAGAACCGTATCAAGCAGGTACTTGAAATTGAAAAAAAGGCACAGGAGATCCAGGAACAGGCACAACGTGAGGCCCAGGAACTCCCAAGAATCGCCGAACAGGAAGCCCAGGCCTTGATC
>JANMSY010000431.1:0-1916 GCA_031389865.1 Anaerolineales bacterium
TGTCCTTCATGTTAATGAGAGGATCCGGCGTGGCGATGCTCGAGCGTACTATGAAATTATAGCCCGGCTACGAAGAGTACATGCGACGGACGAGCGCGTTCATCCCATGGTTTCCGAAGGAATAGAAAAATTGGCGGCAAAGCCCTTTGACCGGGCTCCCCTCGCTACACTTGCCCTGGAGGAGTCCCGATGCTTTTCAGGAGCGCAGGTAGTACTTTATTTCCATGGAGCTGTAATGAGAACATTATCATCGTCTGCTGCATGACCGAGATATGGCAAATCCCAGGCTTTTGAGATCGTCTTTAATAGCGAATAGTGAGTGTATGGCGTGGCGTCCTTAAAATGATCTTTTACCAGCGGGGAGATCAGGACGACTGCAATACGCCCACCGGCTTCAGGCAAACCGCAGCACGCGCCATTATCAGTGTCCCGGCTTTCATCCCAATTGAGCACAACCAAATAGTTCGGACCTTCTTTTTCAAGGGCCGGAATCAATTGATCCAGCGTTCCTCTCAGCCATGCATCCGTGACATATAAATTGCAGTCATGGGCGCTGTTGCAGATATTGGGGGTGATGAACGTATAGTTTGGCAGCGTGCCGGCCGCAAGGTCCTTTTGAAACTCTTCGATGGGAACAACACGTTGCGTACAGCGTTCATGATCCAGACGGATTGGATCAAAATAGACGAACGGATTATGTCTCTGAACATACTCGTCTTCGTCCTGGTTGCCAAGCCCGCACGGGTCTTCCATATCCTCCTGATACGTCTTCCAGGTGCGTCCGCTCGCTTCGATCAGGTCCGGCAGACTGGGGGCGTCAATAAAACACGTATTGCAATTCTCAGTGATACCAAAGGTGTCACCGCCGATCATGGCAATGTAGTTTGGCAGGCTGGGATGTGTCACTGCGTAAAATTGCGTCAGCAGTGTATAGTTCCTGGCATATTTGTTGTAGGTTGGCATAAACAGATTGCCTATGACTTTTTTGTACTCCTTGTTCTCGAATGTGATGACAACGATATGATCGAAATTTGGAATGGAAGACTTAGACAAGGAGTCGTCCAATAACGGACTGGACGCCGTTGAAACAGGCGTACCGTTACCCGGCGCACAAGCGGTCAGCACGACGAGCATGAGCAGGATGAAGAACAGGGTGTGATGCAAATATTTATGATTCATGGAAATTCTTCTATCATGATTTTTTTCAAAACACAATGTGGAAAATGACCCATCACTCCAGTCCGTTTTGAAGAACGTTCCTGGTGCAAATGGGATCTCATCCACAAGGCAACAATACGATTGTCTTGCCAATTGAATAGAGTCATCCCTGGTCCACTGTGGTAGCCAGGTTAATCCGCTTGTGCAACAGACAGGGGGCGTCGTCAAAAGATCCCAATCTAGGGGTTGTGTGTACGCAAAGGTTGTCAGAAAAAGGGAGCCTCAGGTAGGATAGCAAGTGATCAGCAAACCACCTACCCGAGGCTCAGAATGAAATATAACATTGAAAAGATAAACGAGATAAGCCAGTTGTTGGCAGAAGTTGTAGAAGAAGCGATAAAAATGGAAGTTCAGGCGGGAGTTTTGATTGGGGATGTAGAAATGGCAATGAGAGAAAGCTTGCGGTGCGGGATATCGCCTGCCCGAGCCAACCCGTTGGGCACATAAGATTGCGGGAGGCGACAAATTACCGGCGCAGGACAGCGACCCAATACACTTGTTTTGACGAAGCAAACGGCTTCCAGCCTAAACCCCTGCATGCCCAACAGGTTCTTTCCCAGGGCTTGCTTAAAGTCAGCAAAATCATTTCAAAAAATCAAGGATATGTCATGCTGAGCCCTTCGACTTCGCTCAGGATAAACTCCGCGAAGCATCTCCAATACGGTGTGGGAGACCCTTCGGTCGCAGCGAGCGCTATC
>JANMSY010000440.1:0-5712 GCA_031389865.1 Anaerolineales bacterium
TTTGGAATAATTGGGGCGTATTCGGCAATCGTAAATGGCAAAATGTTCGAAATCAGTCAGGATGTTAATCGGGAGCCTGGCGCTCCAGCCATAACGGCGCAATTGATACGCAGCCTCAAAGTTGCTTTCGATCCTGACGGAGGGTTTCTTGGCCTCCACGAGAAAGTCGAAGCTATCGCGCCCGGTACGGAACGCGTAATCTGCCTTCTTCTGCTGCCCGTCGATCTCGACAGAATATTCATGCGCCACTTCCTTGCTTCGCTCGTCATAGCCTCTTGTATTGTCCACATCCCAACCCAGCGCTTCGAAGAATGGGTCCAGGAATTGACGGCGCAATTCTGTCTCGTTTTTGTGTGAACGATACTCGTGCTGGTTCTGTTCAAAGGTTTCGATCAGTCGGCGAATTCTCTCAGGTGCAGCCATGGACTCTCCTATGTCATTACCCGATTATAGCAAACTAAAGTTCCCGCGATACAATCCCCTGATGCCCACCAGTCTTTCCCCTCCCCCCGCTGACGATGAAACCGAATGCGGCAATTGCGGTGCACACATTTACCATGATCTGGTGAAGTGTCCAAACTGCGGAGTGTATCTGGACGAGCCGAATGACACCGAGGAGGAGCGTCCCAGGTTTAAACCGAAGAGCAAAATCTCAATCGTTCTTGAATCCGTGTTGAGGAAGATACGCGGGGAACAGCATCCCGCCGAGGAGCTATTCACGGGGGCGATGAGGGAGGCGTCCCTGTTCGATGACCTGCTCCGCAAGGTGGGCGGTGACCGCTCGGTGGTAGAAAGGCTCATCGACTATGAACGAGGGCAAAAACCTAATGCCACGCGATTGACCTGCCTGCAGAATGCGGTCAACCGCTGGGAGCAGGAGAACAGATAGCGGAGACCGGATGGGCTCCGCTGTTGACTTACCCCTGTTTGTCCCAGCGCAAGGAGGGGTCAGGCCCAAGCACCTATAATCCCGCATGTGAAAATCCAAACACGTTTTATCCCCTTCATCATACTTGCCGTCGCCGCCCTGCTTTTTGCACTGTGGGCCGGGCTGAGCCGCATCGGCTGGGCATTGCCATCCTTCCCCAATCTTTCCATCGCGCATGGACCGTTGATGGTTTCTGGCTTCCTGGGCGTACTCATCCCGCTCGAACGCGCGGTCGCCATTCGCCAGAAATGGATGTTCGCTGTGCCAGCCGTCGCGGGTCTGGGCTGGATTGCCCTGCTCGTCGTCCCGTTCATTGGCGGCATCCTGCTGACGCTCGCAAGCATTGGCACACTGATGATCCTGGGCGTGATGGTGCGCCGCGAACCGCATCTCCACACCGCCACAATGTTTGTCGGTGTGCTGGCATGGGTGGCCGGCAATCTCCTGTGGATGTTTGGATTCCCCATTTTTCAAATCGTATACTTATGGATGGCATTCCTGGTATTGACCATCGGGGGCGAACGCCTCGAACTCAGCCGCGTCCTGCGTCCCGCGCCGGGGTCACTGCGCGTCTTTAGCGTGATCGCGGCAGCGCTGTCAGTGGGCGCGGTCCTCTCCATTGTCGATCTCAACTGGGGCGTACGCCTAAGCGGGCTCTCCATGCTGGCACTCTCACTCTGGTTCCTCAAAAACGACCTTGCCAGGCGCAACATTCGGCACCCCAACCCACTCACACGTTACATAGCTGTTTGTCTCTTCACGGGCTTCCTTTGGCTGGGGCTTGGCGGTGGGCTTCAACTTTATTTTGGCGGGCTATACGCGGGCCCGTATTACGATGCTGCTTTACATGCCGTCTTCGTTGGGTTTGTCATTTCCATGATCTTCGGACACGCCCCCATTATCTTTCCCGCGATCCTTGGCATCCCTATCGTCTATCGCCGGGCTTTTTATGTGCATCTCATCCTGCTGCACCTTTCGCTCGTCATCCGCATCCTTGGGGACCTGACCGATCAATTCGAAGTTCGCAGATGGGGCGGGTTGTTCAATGAAATCGCCATCCTCCTGTTTCTGGGTATGACAGTCCATTCCATTCTCAAAGGCAGGAAGTAACTATGCCGCCACTCACCCGCTGGTTCCTCAAGGCTGCGCTCGTGTATCTGATCCTGGCGCTATTCATAGGGATTTTTCTTGCCCTGCCTGAAACAATTCCCATCCCGGGACTATTCCCCGCTTATTTCCACATGCTCACCTTTGGCTGGCTGACGCAGCTGATCTTTGGCGTCGCGTTATGGATGTTTCCCAAATACAGCATTGCCAAACCGCGCGGTCATGAATGGTTGGGGTGGGCTACATTCATCCTGCTCAATGGCGGCCTAATTCTTCGGATCCTATTTGAACCCCTCCACAGCAGCACGCCTTCTCGACTCAGCATTTGGATGCGGGTCATCGCTGCGCTTCTACAATGGATGGCCGGCTTGGCTTTTGTGGCCAACACCAGGGCGCGCAGATCAGCTGATGTACCAGAGCAAACAGGACGGACGCAATCGCGTCACTATTGGGTAGCAGCTCGATCACATCGCTGGGATCTGTTCAGTGACAGCTTCAACTCGAGTACAATCCCCCTTGGAGAGTGTTTCTTAAGTATGTTGAAGTCTCGCCAGGATGCCTTTCAAGCCATTTTCAGCCACGAATTTCACAGATTGACACGAATGTTGCCCATCGAATGTCAAACCTTCGTGTTCGTTGTGTCCTTTGTGGTGAGTTAAGAAACAGTTTCTTATGAATGAAGACATTGACGCACTCAAGCACCATCCATCAAACGGTGCGCGGCTGACGTACATACTCAGGAACGCCAATGTGTATGTCTCGCCGCATGGCTTCCACTTTACGGATTATCTCGACCCTGTGGAGGAAATCCCTGCCGATATAGATGTTTCGAGGTTGACCGATGAAGAGGCATCCTACATTGAGACCCAGTTGCAGGCAAACTTAAACAAGTTTAACAACCAGGCAGGCATTATTGCAAAACACCTCCCCCTCCGTGATGCCAGCAGAGTGCTCGATATCGGATGCGGCGGCGGATTATTCCTCTCGCTGCTAACACAGGAGGGTGCACAGGTTACAGGCATTGAACTCAGCGACAGCCGGGCACAATATGCAAAAACCAGGCACAATCTGGAAATCGACAAGCATCCCATTGAACATGACTTCTGGCAGAAGGGCTATGCCGCTCACTTTGATGCTGTCACATTATGGGATGTGATCGAGCATGTCAATTACCCGCGCCAGACTCTGCAATCTGCGTCGAATGTGTTGAAACGGGGCGGGCTGTTGCTGATCGACACGCCATGCAGGGATAGCTTTTATCATCGCTTTGGTGAATTTACCTACCGCCTCACGCGCGGCAGATATCCCACCTTTTTGAACGCGATGTACTCTTCTCATTTATTTGGCCACAAACAAATTTTTTCCACCATTGAAATGAAAAAGCTTTTTGAATCCGTTGGGCTGGAGGTCATTGACCTGCACAAATTCCACGAGCTATCCTTTCCGTACGAGTTTTATCTCAAAAAACTTTTTAAATCAAAGATGCTTGTACATCTTATGCTGCCAACTGTTCAAATCTTTTTTCGGTTGTTCAAAATTCAAAATAAGATGCTTGTGATAGGAAGAAAAACATATGAATAACGAGTATATTCCCAAACGTGCATTAAGCATCCATGCCCATCCCGACGATCAGGAATTCAGCATCGGTGGTACGCTTGCCAAATGGGCCCAGGCAGGCTGTGAAATACTTTCGGTCGTCATCACCAGTGGCGATTCGGGTTCGAACGACATCACGAAAGATGGTAGTTATAAAAAGGAACTGGCAGAACTGCGCGAGAAGGAACAACTCGCGGCGAATGCCGTGCTTGGGATCAAGGATACGATCTTCCTCCGCTATCCAGATGGGGAACTGGAGCCAAGCATCGCGCTGCGAAAGGACCTCACCCGTCTGATTCGACAATTCAAGCCTGATACCGTTTCGACAGGCAACCCTGAGGGATGGTTCTACGGCGACGAGTATCTCAACCACCCCGATCATCGCGCTGCCGCGCAGGCCGCGTGTGAAGCAGTGTTCCCGTCGGCGGGGACACGACTTATTTTCCCGGACCTGCTCGCGGCTGGGTATGAACCGCACGACGTCAGACGGGTATATATCCACGGCACGGAGAAGTCCAATACATGGGTGGACATCACCGGAACGATGGATGTCAAAATAAAAGCGCTGCAGCAACACGCAAGTCAGGTGAGCCCGGATGAGGTTGGCAAATGGATGACCGATTGGGCGGAAGAGGAAGCAAAAGACAGAGGCATGAAATATGCCGAGAGTTACAGGGTCATGATCCTGAGAAAAGATGACGAGGAAAAAGTCGGCTGACGCCGACTTTTATTTTTAGAATACAAGATGACCGATCAAGGCAGAGATCGTCACCAGTGTGAGGTTATCAATATCCTTGAATGGCAACGACTCAACCAGCATGGCGCCGATGGCGATCCATGTGACGGGCAGGATAAAGCGGGTCATGGGTCCGCTGAATGCGCCGATCCACACATAGATGGCAAAGATGAAGAGGGTCATCAGCCATCCGCCTGTGAAAACGCTCAGGGAGCCAGCCACGCTTTTTTCTCGTGACCAGGGGAGCCTGGGCGAACCGACTCGGCGTCCAATAATATCTGCAATGCCATCCCCGCCGCACATCATCATCAGAGCGGGAATGCCGATGAGGGAATCCTTCCAATAGATCAATGTGATGGCGACGAACATGATCCCATAGAACAGCGGGCCGCGCAGGATCTCGCGCCGATCCCCTGTCCGTGACATGGCTTTGACGGCAGCTTCATCCTTCAGGAGGCCCGTCCCAACCAGCGCAAACTGGACTGTGATCAACAACGGGACGAGCGCTGCCAGCCAGCGTGAAATCTGCACATCCGGATACATCAACCAGCACAATACAAAGATCGGGCCTGTGCCGATATGGATCAACTTACGGCTGGTTTTGCCATCAATCCAACCCCGGGCGGCAATATAGTCCATGAGACGGAGAAAGAAAACAGCAATGACAAAGGTGAGGACAGTGGCTATGTAGGGATTCATTGGATATTCCTGTGATGAGTTTTCTGTATTAACACAAAATGCCGCATTTCAGTGCGGCACAATCATAAATCAAAATCATCAATTTGAAATCGTGAGGTGGGCCCAGCAGGATTCGAACCTGCGACCAAGCGATTATGAGAAGTTGGGCCTAACGTCCAATGCGTATTTTACATCCAATTACATCTCAAAAACGACAAAATTTGCCGCTTTCTAGTCCATTCTGTCTATCATTTACCATGCGCTTTATTGTGTAAGGGATACTCAAGGTATACCTAATTCATAAGATCATCCACATTTCTGGCTACTTCCTCTTTCGAGGTGGGAATTACATGAGAGTAAGTTTCTAACAGAAGCGTGATAGGAGCGTGTGAATGCCGTAAGTCATGCACCCTTATATCAGGAAGCCCGGCACTCTTCAATGCTTGCTTGAAGGGTAGAGTTGTACTGGCTACTTCAGTCATCCGCCAGACTTAGAGAAGTTCCTACCAAGGTTTTGTTCGCCGATACTCCTTTTTCATTTACAGACACGCCCTAAAAGATTCATCTTTGGGCATTCCATTGTTCACAAGCAACCAAATACATTTAGACTTCATTTTCTGACTATCGATTTGTACTATTCACCCTTGGTCTTTGAAGGTTTAGTACG
>JANMSY010000445.1:0-16953 GCA_031389865.1 Anaerolineales bacterium
ACCAACACACCTACTGATACTCCTACCAACACACCTACCAGTACTCCGACTAATACACCTGGAAACCTACCAACCAATACACCAACAAACACGCCAACCAATACACCTATATACACGCCAACCAATACAAATACTCCGGTCAAGGTACCCACCAACACCCCCCGAACACCGACCACTGTTTCCACGCCTGTTCGTCCATCCGTGGCATTCACCGGTTTCATTCCCGTAACGGGCGGTGAAACTCATGCGATTGCCGCTGGTATCGCACATACCTGCGCGATCACTCCTGAGGGCGGCGTACAATGCTGGGGAAACAATAAGTTGGGCCAGCTTGGCGATGGTACGAATACAGGCAGCAATGTCCCCGTGAATGTACTCGGAATAGGTGGAGGCACAACCATCGTTGCCGGTGGTAATCACACTTGTGTACTGAGTGGCGGCGATGTTTGGTGCTGGGGCCAGAACTCCCAGGGCCAGCTTGGGGATGGCACAACCATTGGCCGTAATACACCTGTCAAGGTATTAAGCAATGCGGTGGATATTACCGCCGGCCTGGATTACACCTGCGCTATCATGTCCTACGGACAGGTAATGTGCTGGGGCAATAATGACCAGGGACAACTGGCAAATGGCACAGAGTCAGACAGCACAGTACCTGCACTGGCTACGCTGGTTTCAGGCATATCAAACGTGGACGCGGGTCAGAACAAATCCTGTGGACTCACGAGTGCAGGCTTACTGAGATGTTTGGCTGGCGGAAATACCCAGGACCTGGGCGGCATTATCTCAGGTGCAGCATCTCCAGAGAGCAACCTGGACGTCGCAGTCAACCGTTTCGGACCCATTGTAATGGCCCTGAATGGCGACGGTGTTCCCGTGATATTCCAGTCTGGCAAATTCCAGGAGATCACCAGTGTGAACCAGGCTGAAGATGTAGATAGCGGCCTGGGCCACATATGTGCACTTCTAAATAATGGCAGCGTGAAGTGCTGGGGCTCCAATTACTACGGTCAACTGGGAAGGAACTCTCAAACCAGCGGTTCAGATCCCCAATCTGTCCTGAATGTCTCGGCTGCCTGGCAGCTGGCTGTCGGCAAGTATCATGCCTGTGTGATCATTACGTCGAGCACCCCAGGAACAGACGATATCCAATGCTGGGGACTAAATAATGACGGCCAGCTTGGAAACGGATCCAACGAGAACAGTCTGATACCGGTATTTGTGAAGTAGATCAATTTCCGGCTTGAGCTTCGTGCTCCGTTTGTTTGAGCGGGGGATATAAAAGAGACCGGGATGGGAAGTGTGCACTTCCCATCCCGGTCTCTTTATTTGTGGCATCATGCCAAGGCATATCAGTGTGGATGTAAATTCGTTAATCCCTGCAAGCCGAGGGCCTAACAATTTTTTCTTCAAACCGGAAAGGAGCAGTGGAATGGAACTGACATGTTCTGGCTGCAAAAATACCTGGGAAGTGTCAGCCGGGCACATTCTGGCCGCAAAACTCAAATTTGGTCTTGGATTCGAAGAATGCGCGTTTATCTGTCCAAACTGCAATGCGAAGAATACTCTCACAGCAGCGGAATTTGAATCTGCCAACCCTTCAGAGTCGCACGCGCCTGCAACTGGCACTTCCACGCAAACCGAGGCTGATACGGCATATCCTCCCCGCGCGAGTAACACAGGCGGAAGGGCACCCACTAACCCGGTACCGGGCCCGGACCTATCATCCAGGCAGTATTACGGTGTTGTACTCGAGCGAGGCGTGGAGGTCCGCAGGGACCATAACGAGCTGGCCGAAATCATGGGCCCAGTCCGAAAGGGCGAAAAGCTGACGATACTCGATACGTGGACAGATGGAGAAGATATCTGGGCGCAACTCGGTCCGGAGCGCTGGGTTGCAATTGAACAGAATGGCGAGGCGCTGATCGAACTCACCGATGAGTAACTGCAGCGGGCGATTATCGTATTCCAGCCAAAGGGATGGCAATAACAGCCGAGAGAAATGATATCAATCCTCCAGGAAGTGTCCCAGCTATGACGGCGACAATCACTGCCCAAATCCTGTTCCAGTTGAATTTTGAGCCGTCCTGCCAGCAGTGCCGTAAGAAGTACCCCCACGCCCTGACAAATCAGCGAGATTCCCATGGCGGTGACTCCCTGTCTCTCATTCGCGCCGTTGAGCACCAGCATCTGTGTAAGGACATCAATTATTCATCCTGCACGGTCGGCGCGACTAACCTGTAACGGATAAATCGCTCTCCTGCGATTTCCAGGTCGCCGTCAGGTTGAAAGCCCAGACGCAGAATCCCTTTGACGCGAGTCCGCGAAGGCGGGAACAGGATTGTCACCGATTTAAATCCCATTTCGCCAAACGCCCGGCGGATGATCTCGTCGTATATAACTTTCCCGAAGCCCCAATAATCAGGGTGCAGGACCAGGCCAAGATCGGCGTCGCCTTCCTCTGGTTGCACGCCACCCCAGCCCGCGAATTTTCCATCAATCACAAATGCCCAGGGACCGTATCCATGTTCCGCCCACATTCTTTCCTTGCCCGCGATCCATTCCACGCAAGCCGCATCGTCAAAGTTGCTGTTGCTGAGCGGCATTTGGCGCATAACGAGCGGATTCGTATTCAGGGTGATATATTGGGAACAATCTATTTCACTCAGGCGTTTGAATTCCAGTTTCATATTTTTGCCTCCGTGCATGTAGAATGCTGCAGGGTGGACGATCAACACTTTCAAATAGTTCCAAATACATGGAGCGATTCAACCTGCGCTTGTGGAGCGATCACCATTGCGTACTCCTGCATGTCCTGCAGGTGCTGTGTCACTGCCTGCACATCAATTCCAGCGGGCGCGTAAACAGTAAATACGACATTGCGCGTGTTGGCAGCGATCTGTGTCCGTTGATCGGGACCATAGATAACGCTCGAAATGACGCCAGCCTGATCGCTGATCATCATATCATCCGCCTTAAGGACCTGGTCATTCCCTCTTGGCAGCGTGTAGCTTTCAACTCCTTCTGAAACATCCAGTGTAAGAGGAAGGTGTAGAGTGTCCAGGTCATGTCCTGCTGTCAACAACATGTTTTTCATTTCGGCCATGAACATGGCTTCGACGAGAGTTGACACGTTGGGAATCGACTTCCCTCTCCAGGCGATGGATTCGAGCTGAGGGCCAGCCCAACGATAACGTGGCCGCCATCCATGAACCATTGTCCGAATTTGCCATCCATTTTATTCTCCTACAAGTAGCTGTAGAGAGTGAACACCGAAAAAGAAAGAAGCATAATGTTGAAAGGGAGGACTTTGTATTCTTTCTTTGGTAGGTGCTCGGTGAATATTGCCAATATCTGGATCAGCGAAAACCCGATTGCTGCAAAAATAGCCAACCACGCAAAATTGCCTGTGAGCGTAGCCAGGAGAATAACCAGCCCGCCGACCAATTCGGATATGCCGATAAAACGGATGAAACGCTCAGAACGTTTCCTGGCCCAGGGCATTTGCTCTTTCACCCTTTTGGTGCGAAAAGTCTTTAGAAAGCCGAACGCACTATAGATGCCGACGAGTGAAAACTCGATTACCATTAAAGTGATTTCCATTTTTACTCCTCGTTGTCTAGTTTGGAAATTTCCACGGACTTGGGATTTACCCCGCGCCTTCAAATGCTGACTTGAGCCATGCGATCATCTCTGCATCCACATCTTTCGCGTCGGTCAAATTGACAATGTAATTGCACATACTTCCCTTGGGTTGTTCCAGCAGGCGAGTATTTTTCTTGAAGTCCCTTGCGTTGATGCCAACCTCAAATCGTGTGTTGGTTTTGGGACCGATCATCGCGAATTGTTTCTTGCGCCGCAAACTGACATAGCCCTTCTTCGGCACGATTTCAAATTCACCAAATTTGTTGATCTGTTCTATCAACGTTTCGTGAATGGGACGGAACGCGGCTTTAGCACCCGAATAAATTTCATCCAGGACAGCATCAGTGCTTTTGCCTTCCGCTGCGCGTGTGCCATCGGACTCAAAGATCGCGTGAACCAACGAATTTGCATCGCCATGACTCAGTCCAAGTTTTGCCATAAGCATCTCACGGATCTCGCCGTGCTTGCTTAGTCCGCTCTCTTTGACAAAGCTGGATAATTCTTTAAGCGACATCCCAGTTTTCTTTTGGATGTTATTCAATTGTGTTTGCACTGCTTTATCGAGGGTACTCATGGTATATTTTCCTTTCAAAAATAAGCGGCTGTAGGTTTTGCAATCTAATCAAGCTTCCATCGAGCGCGGCGATAAAGGCAAATGAGCCATCGCCCATTGGAGTTTTAGGCACAACAATTTTGGCGTCAAGTTCTTCTGCTTTTACCAGCATGGATTCCATATCGGTTATTCGTCTGGATGCGTTTGGCGATCCACCAGCCCGCATTTAGTCTGATTGGATAATGCCAACGCTTGCGCCTCCGTCTGCAGGAACACAAATTAAGTCGTTGGGTGCAAAGGTTTGAAATTGCCAGCTAAATAGTTGTGTGAGGAATTGTTCCAACATAGCGGGGTCGGGGTTCCCCATTCAATGGGGCAGATAAAAGGTGTGGGCATGGTAGTTCGTATATAAAAAGGGTACGTATGACATATTTTCTAACGCCATATTCCAAGTATGAAACCAATCAGGGTAAAGTACACGGTGATGTAGCCGCCGTTGATAAAGATATATCTCCATGAGCGCTGTTCAAACAAGGCGATGATGGCAAAGATCAGCGCAGAAAAGCCAAAGCCAGCGAGAAAACCTGCTGTTGCGCCCCAGGCAGCATTTGTTTGGGCATCGCCGAGAAAGAAAGCCAGATTATATGAAATGATGAGCGCCAAGAGAAATGCCAGCCCGTATGTTTTGGCAGGGTTTGATCTTGCAAGTTGTTCGTCGGTCAATTTTGTTTCACTCAACCAGCCCCTGTAAAAAAGGATGGGAGAGTACCATAGCGCACCCAACGCGAGGTTGAGAATTGCACAAACAAAAACAGCGATGTGGTTGATGTATAAATTTTCCATGAGATTGCTCCTTACTGGTTTTATTGTTACAGAGGCAATCTTACATGAAACAAAGGTTTGAGTATTGGAAAAAATTTACATTTATCACCCACCTTACGCACCCAACTGTGATTCCCCGAGCGAAGGGTCTGTACCGCTGAAACACGAGATTCTTCGCTTCGCTCAGAATGAGATTGTTAGTCAACAGGAATGTAATTCAACGATCCCGTCTTTCTTTTCATATATTCGCTGGGAGTGAAGCCTGAAAAATTCTTGAAATCGCCGATGAAATGCGCCTGATCATAAAATCCGCTTTCCGTCGCAATACTGCTCCACTGGATGGATTTGTTGTTTTCTATTTCCTGGATTGCTTTTTGAAAACGCATGATCTTAAGATATTGCTTTGGGGGTACGCCAACCTGTTTCTTGAACAAGTCAATAAAATGTTTTTGAGAATATCCTATCTGCCTGCTGAATGGTTGAAACCTCAGGATATTTGGCTGGTTTACAAGGTTGGACACGGCATACTCAACGCATTTTGATGGAGTATTTACATGGAGCGAATCGCCCGCTTGTTGCAATAAAAAATTTTCGATGTTCAAAAACATTTGAGGAATGGAAGCTGTATTAAGCAATTGTTCTCTTAAATCGCGCAATTTTCTACCGAAAATTAAACCAGCATCCACGATCAGGTTTGTAAGCTCACTCATAGGAAAGTTGTAAAATGGATAAGCCTTCCCTTGCTTAAAAGCCACAATCAACATTCTGTTTCCCCTGCCTGAGGGAATGGTAATCGGCTGGGTTCTCACGCCACTGACCCAGGCATGCCCGAATGATTGAAGCTCAGTCAGGGTTTCGTTGTCATAAATGATTTGCGGATTGTCAGTCAGATTAATAATAAATTCCGCGTTCCCGTCTGGCAGAAAGCGATCCATGCTATGAACGGGATTGAAGCCTTCAAAATAGATAAAGTGTTTGACAAATTCATGTAAAGGAAAAGCAGGAGTGTGAACTTGTAATATCATGTTGCTCTCTATAAAAGTTATTATGGATAAGCGAATCGTAGAGATTATAGAGCGAATTTTCGATTTTTACAATCGAAAAACTCTCACCGACGGCAATCCTTGAATCTCCCCTTCCCCGATGATAGACTTTCATTAACCTCCCCCTTCGTCCAGTTGCAAAATTAGTCATCTCGTCTTATAGTCAGCTAATCGGCTGGTCAATGACCTATTCTCCAGTCTCTACTCTCTGGTCTCGATACACCCTCAAAATTCATTCGGGCTACTCGACCATCGGAAATTACCTTTTACCAATTACCTTTTTTAGGAGACATAACTTATGTGGCACGGTGGTGGCGGCTGGTTTGCATATATGCGTTCGGGCGATGAAAAGCCCAAGGTAACAAGAGAACTTTTACTGCGTGTTTTTACCTACGCGCGTGGATACTGGTGGCATATCGCAGGGATGCTGGTGACAATTTTATTGACGACAGGGTTGTCCCTGCTCACGCCGCTTATTTTCCGCAATATGATCGACGTGGTGCTGCCTGCCAAGGACACCCAGAGGCTTATCTATCTCGGCCTGGCGTTGCTCTTCATCCCGGCGGTCACTGGCGGGATCAACGTTATTCAGCGGCGCTTGAATGCGACAGTGGGGGAAGGCGTGATCTACGATCTGCGCTCCTCTCTCTTTGCACGGCTCCAGCGCATGTCGCTGCGGTTCTTCACCAACACCAAGGTCGGTGAATTGATGTCGCGCCTCAATAATGACGTGGTCGGCGCGCAGAACGCCATCAGCAATACCATCGTCAACATTGTGACCAACCTCATCGAATCGATTGCCCTGATCGCAGTCATGGTCACGCTCGAGTGGCGGCTGACGCTTGTCAGCGTGCTCATCCTCCCGCTTTTCATCATTGCCGCACAAAAACTCGGCACGGTCCTCCGTGATATTGCCCGCAAAGCCATGGAGACGAACGCGCAGATGAACGCGCATATGAACGAGACTCTTAACATCGGCGGTGCGCTGCTCGTTAAATTATTTGGCCGAGCCAGTGAAGAGGAAAAACGTTTCCGTGAGCGCGCTGCCAGTGTGCGTGATATCGGCATTCGCCGCGCGGTAGTTGGCTCAACGTTCTTTGTCATCTTTGGGCTCGTGAGCGCGGTGGGCACGGCACTTGTCTATGGTCTCGGCGGTTACTTCGTCATCACCGATGTCTTCACCGTTGGCACCATCGTTGCGTTCGGCTCGTTTCTGGGTCAACTGTACGGTGCGCTGCAAGGGCTGGCCGGCGCGCCTGTTGAATTTTCCACCAGCATGGTTTCCTTCGAACGCGTCTTTGAGATCATTGACCTGCCTGAAGATATCGCTGAGAAACCGAATGCAATTGTGCTTACCAACGTCAGAGGCGAACTCGAATTCGATAACGTCACATTCAATTACAAGGTGGATGACTCGAAACTGCTCAAGGAAGTCAAGCGTTATGGACGACATGAGGACGTGGGTGCGGTCCTGTCGCTGGCAGCAAACCCGACCACAGACGATGGACAAAAGACCAGAGCTGCGGGGAAGAATGGTCAGAACAAAGAAGCCGCCTCACCTGACGGGGAGACTGACGCCCGCGAAGCGTCCCAGGCGCGCGACGTCGCTTTGGAGAGAGTCTCCTTTACCGCGCGGGTCGGACAGTTGGTCGCGTTGGTCGGCCCCTCCGGTGCTGGCAAGACAACCATGACGTATCTCATCCCGCGCCTGTATGATCCCAGCGATGGCGTCATCCGCATTGACGGGCACGACCTGCGCCATGTGACACTCGAATCGCTTTCATTTGCGATTGGCATGGTGACGCAGGAGACATATCTCTTCCACGATACCATCCGCACGAACCTGATGTACGCCAAAACGGACGCGACCCAGGCCGAGCTCGAGAGCGCGGCGCTTGCTGCGAACATCCATCAGTTCATTGTGGACCTGCCCGACGGCTACGACACGATCGTGGGTGAGCGCGGCTACCGCTTGAGCGGCGGCGAAAAACAACGCATTGCCCTCGCCCGCGTCATCCTCAAGGACCCGCGTATCCTCGTCCTCGACGAAGCCACCAGTCACCTCGACAGCGAATCAGAAGCGTTGATCCAGGACGCGTTGAAGCGTGTCATGGCAGGGCGCACGAGCATCGTCATTGCCCATCGCTTGAGCACGATTCTGGCTGCTGATCTGATCTTGGTGATGGATAGGGGGCAGATCGTGGAGCAGGGGACCCACGCAGAATTGATCGCGTGGAATGGTCTGTATGCCCAACTGTATGAGACACAGTTCCGAGGGGAGAGAGTGTAGCTGCATCACAACTTGTCGCCTGCGTGACTTCCGGTACGACGAGAAAAGCATTACATAAGACAGGGACGAGGTGGCCTTGTCCCTTTTGCTCTTAATTTCACAATGTTGACTTATATCATCTGCTTTCCTATAATAAAATTGCTTATGTATATGGGGCCGGGCTACAAAACCTTTAGAATTTTCGAGATGTAAACTAAATATTGTTGCTGCCAACAGCACAGCGTCCATGAGGCACGCATGGCCTTCATCGGAGGCGGTTGATTCGTTGTCGCTACTCGTTGAACTTTCCCCGCACTCTCTTCGCTATAAGTATTCATGGATGAACCAATCGTTGAGCTAAAGCAACTGTCAGCTTGTTTTGGGCGTTGCAGTCCATTTACGGACTGTTCTTTGGTCAATCATGATGGATAAGGAGGTAGTGATGTCAACGATTCTTGTTGTAGGGGCCACTGGTTTTCTGGGAAGTGAGATCTGCCGGCAGCTCACCACGGCGGGCAGCTCAGTCAGAGGATTGGTCAGGGACACCTCTGACCCCACCAAAGTGAGTAAGCTGAAGTCTCTGGATGTGGAGACCGTTCAGGGCGATGTGCGCGACCGCGCCTCACTGGAGGATGCCTGCAAGGGGGTTACAGCGGTGATCTCGACTGTTTCCTCGATGCCATTCGCATACCAGCCGGAAGTGAATGATGTTCAAAAAGTGGATCTGGAGGGGGTCACCAATCTGATCGAGGCAGCCAAGGCCAACCACGTATCCCACTTCACTTACACTTCGATCCCGGAGGATACGGAACTGGATTTTCCGCTGGATCATGCCAAGCGTGAGGTTGAACGCAGGCTGAAGGGGAGCGGGCTCGAGTACACGATTTTGCGCCCCAGTTATTTCATGGAAGTCTGGCTCAGCCCGGCGGTCGGCTTCGATGCGGCCAACGCCAAAGCAGCGATCTATGGTTCCGGTCGGAACCCGATCAGTTGGATTGCGGTGCAGGATGTTGCCAAGTTTGCGGTCGCTTCTCTGGATCATCCGGCGGCGAAGAATGCCACGCTCGATCTCGGTGGACCCGAAGCACTCAACCCGCTGGCGGTCGTGAAGCTCTTCGAGCAGGTGGGCGGGCGCTCCTTTGAAGTGCAATTCGTCCCCGAGGAAGCCCTGGAAGCCCAGCAGGCGGCGGCGACAGACCCAATGCAGAAATCGTTCAGTGCCTTAATGCGGCTCTATGCCAAAGGCAACCCGATCGAGATGTCGGCCTTGCTTGAGACGTTTGGCATCCAGCCGACAACGGTCGATCAATACGCGAAGCGTGTCCTGACCCCAAGCGCCAAGCGTGCGGCCTAAAATTAAGTTTGACAAACAAAACGAACATTGCTGAGCTGTGATCCTGTGAGATCTTAATTTGAGCAGGGCGGACAGCTGTCCGCCCTTTTTCATAAGGCGTGAATCGAGATGCTGCCAGCAATCAATTACAAGCCGTTCGCCGGCGCCTGAGAGCATCAGCAAGATCCAGGGGACGATGAGGTCGTTCCCTCATTACATCGAACCTGTATCTGGATCGACCACGGGAGATCAACATACCTCCCACGAAAAACACTGCGAGGGAGCCAAGTGCAACCGCGGGCCAGAATGGAGCGGATGGGAGTCGCGTGGCGGCTTCGGACACAGCCGCGGCAACCAGCCCCACATAAGACCAGTTCATGAATTCGTAATGCAACTCCAGCCAGCGCCCGTTTGGGAGGCGGAGATAAGCGGGGATGAATCCTGCCATCAGTGTCAGCAGGCTCGCGAACGCCGCGTCATGAAAGGGCCCGAAATGACCCGTGAGCTGGTAAATGAAAAGCGCAGAGATATTAAGCCCGAGCATGTTGAAGAAATAAGCATATCCCAACTGCTTATGGAGACGTGTCCCTTTGCGGGTGAAAAGGACACATAACCCAAAGACAAGTGCTGAGATGGCAGTACCGATATGAAACGCTGACGCAACCTGATAAACCATTTGTTGACTCCATGGCGGGATAATTGGATGATTTTACGTGGGACGCAAACGAAACACACCCCTCCCGGGATGTGTTTTTAGGTGATATTTCATTTTCATCCGGGATACAGGGGGATGCTGGTAACTGTGATCTTACAGCTCACACTTCCACACAAACGTAGGCTTATCTTTTGAATACGGATAATTGGGAGAGGAGAATGATGCACCCACCTGCGCACTGACCGGAAGATAGACAAAGCGCAGGTCCTTCAGCTCAGCCGCGGCGGGGACATCGAAGCGGATCCAGCCGGCTACTGCGTCATTGGGAAACAGGACAGGTGCCAGGGTTGAATATTCCGTATATTCCCGGCGATAACCATAGCTGGGTTTGATCTCTGTTGCAGCATACAACACGCTGAAGTTTTCAAGGAGTGGGGTATTGATCTCGGTCTGGCCCGCATTTTTGAGCTGGACATGAACCCACAGGAATTTCTCTCCCGCTGGTGGGATTCTCGAGGTGCCAAATTCGGTAATAAACTCCTCCGTGATCTCAATTTGATCCATGGTCACTTGCAGGTTGCGCCAGGTAACAGAATTGCCAGGGGAGGCGGGTGTGGGCAGTACCGTGATCTCTGTTGCAGCGGGTTGGGGTGGTGCTGTTATAGCCACAGGGGCGACAGATTCGCCGCTAGCAGCGCAGGCGGATACTATGAAAAGTGCAGTCAGAAGGATGTACAGTGTTTTATTCATGGGCGGCATGGTTATTGATCCAATTCTAATACGTAAACATGGCATGTCTAGTTTCGTTAACTTCAACACTTGAAGTTTATTCCGGCTATTCAGTCCTTAATCGAGCGTGCGTTTGTTGGATTTGGGAGGACCGTGTCAAAAAGCAAAGAGACCAGTGTTCAAAGCACTGGTCTCTTTTTGGCACCTGCAGGCATCATCCTACTTCTCTGGGGGCTGAGCCTGGGGTGTTTCATGGGTCTCTTTCGTTACCACATTCTTTTTGATCTGTTTAAGCTTTTCCTTCTGCTCTTTCTTCCGTTTCTTTTCCAATTCCTTCTGACGCTTCTCGTATTGGTAATTTACTTTAGCCAATTCCGTATCCTTTCCTATGGTTGGGTTGGGTGGACTATTAAAATATTATAGCATCAATACAACAAGCGTACGGTCCTGCAGAGTGATGGATTTAGGGCGTCGGGGCGGGCCACTTCGCTACCTTTTTCTGGACTCTATTCAAAGCTGAGAGAATTGCATGTAGAGTCAGTTCCTGCTGTTCTGCCCGGCTGATGGAGGCTGCGTTGTCGCCCAGTTGAGAGCCATAATAGCCGAACTGTGAATGGTTCCCGCCATCGATTAATACCCACGTGGTGTCGGCGGGTAGATATCGCGCATTGGCTTCCACTTTCTCCATGCTGGCAAGACCATCATTTGTGGCATGGATCTTTGTCACATCCAGCGTTGTATCGGATAGGTCGAACGCCTCTTCCCTGGGGTGTGACGTCCCAACCAGGATCAAGCCATCCAAAGATTCTCCGCCTACCAAAGCAAACCGTGACGCGATCGCCGCGCCGCGCGAATGTCCTCCCACGACCCAGTGCTCGATTGTGCCGTTTATTTCCATGATTTCCAGGGCTTGTTCCATCACGCTTGTTTCATGTGAGGCGAGAGGCGCTGAGCCAAATGGCAGCTTGATAATGAATACTGCAAACCCCTGTTCGGATAGGGTCCTGGACAGGGGTGCATAGGCCTGCGGCTGGACCATTCCACCCGGAAAGAAAATGAAACCAGTGGGTTGCTGGTTCCCGTTTGGTTGAAAGCGGATAAACCTGTTCGTCTCTTCAACTGTGACACGTTGATCGCTTTCAAGGACTGACCTGCCAACGCCTTGCGCGCGAAAGGAATTCATAATGCCCACGGTCACAAATTGCGCTTTCCCACCTTTGAAAAAGCGCAATTTGTGACCGCCCTGGGTATACCATCCAGAGAGAGAACAGGATGCCGAATGTGACCCAGATGATTCGAACAATCTTGTGGAAAGTAGCCATGATCTCTGCGAAAGGATTATCCCGTGATCCTCCCGCTTATTTCCCACAAGCGCCTCGCCAGACCTTCATCATATGAGATTGGGGAGGAGGGGACTGCTTGGCGCTTGACAAAATATTTCCCGCTGACACCTTCCACTTCAGGGGATGTGGCCAGATACAAAGTGTTATCTGCGCCCTGTTCAGGTGTGAGAGAAATGCGCTCCACAAACCATTTTAAGGGCCCACCAAAGATGGAAAAATCTGTTTTGAAGATGTCCGTTCCAACGCGGCCAGGGTGCAGGGCATTAACTGTCACATGTCCATCTCTTAATCTGCGGGCGAGTTCATAGGTGAATAGAATATTAGCCAGTTTGGAGCGTCCGTATGCCCAAAAGCCGAAATAAAAGCGGTCCATATGCAGGTCGTTGAGATCCAACTGCCCGCGTCTGTGCGAACCTGAGGAAACATTGATAATACGCGCAGACGCGCTGTTGTGAAGATGACCGAGCAATAGATTCGTGAGCAGGAAGGGAGCCAGGTGATTGACCAGGAATGTTTTTTCCACACCATAGCGGGTTCGATGCCGCCGGTTGAAATACGCACCCGCATTGTTGATCAGAATGTCCAGCCGCGGGAATTGTCCCTTGACCTGATCTGCAAGCTGCCGCACCTGCTGGAGATCACTGAAATCCGCCAGCAGGGGGTGAACAGCATTATTGCCCGTCTGGGCGCGGACCTGATCGGCGACGTTTTGTAATTTCGCCGGATTTCGCCCGATGAGGATCAGCTCGAGTCCCTGTGCAGCCAGGGCTGCTGCCGCGGCTTTTCCAATTCCCGCAGTTGCGCCCGTGATCAAACAGATCCGTTTTTGGTTGAGCATTACTTTACCCTGGAAGTCGCATGCGATTGGCTTATTCAGTACCTTCCATGATTATAGGGTATTCTGCCAAAGCCATGATCTGGAAACGCCAGGAGGGATGGCAGGGTAAAATCCCCTACAGGACGCCATTATGAAAGACTTTGGTACAAGTGAAGTGATCGCGACCAGGCGTCCTATTTACTGCGCATTTTGATGGGTGGTTTCCATTGCGTAGCTGTGACCCCCGGCGCAGGATATCCCCAGGTGTTACCGGCCGGGTCCGATCGTCCAGTGAAGTGACGTACGATCATGCGGTGCAGCATGTCCATATTGGTAATAATGGCATGGAACCCAGCCACACTGGATGTCACTCTGTCCTGAACTTCCCAGTACCCAAAGTCGTCAGGCGTTACGCAGACGATGTTCTCGATCCCAAGGAAGTTGGGCAGGGCAGCTTCAAAAGGCACTGTTCCATCGCCAGTCAAACGCCACTCCGCTGGATTTTCCAGGTTTTGCCTCCAGAGATTCAGCCGGTATTTGGAGCCAAGATCAAACAAAACTCCGCGCTCTGTAAGAGCGATTCTCATCCGTACGCGGGTTCGGGCATCTACGCCGACTACACATAGCCAGTCTTCCGCCTGAAGGCTGGATCGGGACAGCTGGAAATTGTCGATACGGTCGCGATAAGCATGGGCGGCTTCGAGGAATTTGGCGAACAAGGCTTGCGCCTTTTCTTCCTGTTCCACGACCAGCATTTGCTTTCGCACATACTCCAAAACCGAGGCGACTACACTCGATTGCCACAATCCCGGGTCCCACAAGCTTGTGGGAAGGGTCGGATCATCCACTTCCAGACCATCCTTGATGGTTGGTAACAGATGATATAGCGAAGCAGTCAGGCGGGCTGCCTCACGCTCGCGCGACTGAGGCGAGTCTGAGCCGATATTGGCTGTTCCTGTGGCGATCTTGATCACAGCCTCAAAGGAACCATGAAAAGGCGTTGCAAGAGTCACTACCTTTGATACAGGAGCCGGCCGGCCCTTGCGGTCCACATAGCCTGTGATGATCAAACCGCCCATCGAGTGACCGATCAGGTTTACTTTTGGGTTCGCGGCGTAGCCTGCCTGTGCGTAGTGACGAATGAGTTTGGTCCGATCGATGACTTCCTGCACAAAGCTGGACAACTGCTTTTCGATGATCTCCAGCGGTAGACGCCAGTCATAGGCGAACGGGAATACAGGCACAGGCTCGTCATCGCTTGGACACAGGTTATAGCGCAATTCCTGGATGATCTCCTTATACGCGACTTCAAAGATGCTATCCGGACGGACACGTGCCGGTTGAACCGCCTCGAAACGAGGGTCATCCGGGTGAAGCGCCACGCGCGCGTACTCATGCTGGATCAATCCCCAAACGCGGTCGGGTGGCAGTTGATATTCATCGCGTAAATAGGTTCCAGTAATGCCTGGCACAAAGATGACGGGGGGAATATAGTCCATGGCAGCTCCCTTTAGCGCTCAATCGTTGTATCGATTCGTCAAAATCAGTATAGCACCTGGGAAAATGCAATACAACCGGGAATGTGGAGTAGACAGGGCTTGTGCAAAGTCCTCAGATATGTCACCCTGAGGAAGCGCTCGCTGCGACCGAAGGGTCTCCCACACCGTATTGGAGATGCTTCGCTACGCTCAGCATGACATATCCTTGATTTTTTGAAATGATTTTGCTGACTTTAAGCAAGCCCTGTGGAGCAGATGTCTTTCAACTGTTTGAAACGAATCTATGATGCCTGCCAGAATTCGGATGTCAGCCCCAGTTCTCTAAAAATCTGCTGCACCTGTTCCGCCGTCCTGCCGTGAAACTCAGGCGACAAACGGTTGTGATACCAGCGCTGTGAAAGTTCCCATAACTGAGGCATGGTCATCACCGCGCCGCGCTCAACATGGTTGGATGTGAGCCAGTTGTTCAATACTTCCTCCGACTGGAAGAAAAGCATGTTCATTCAGGTATGGGTGAGATCGTTGTACCAATTCTTAAATGGGATCAGGAAGTGAACCAGCGCATCCGAACTCTGGACCTGTTGGCCGGTCACGGATAAACGAATCGTTCCCCCAGTTTGAGCGCACGCGGCTTCGATCTCTGCATCGGCATGCAGCGCGGCCGGGATTCCGAGTGAGTCCCATGCGCAGTTGGCGAAATAAGTTTTATTGCTCGCATGGACTTTGAAGGAAGTCTCAACCGCCGAAAACGGATTTGCCATCAGGATATCGTGTGTCCCCGGCTGGAGGAAAAACGCGTGGCGTTGATGAAGCTCCTCGTACGCCGAAACAGCCTGCTCGTGAGTCAAATTGAAACGTGACGCGATCTCGTCCACACGTGGGGGACGGGTTGTCTCTGCGAAATGCTGGTAGACAAACGCGCGGATGTCCCAGAATTGGCTTTCATCCATAACGTGGCGCATCCCCAATCATTTCCCAGCCGCGTTCCAGCGCAATGGATTTGAGCTTTTCATCAGGATAGACCGCCACAGGATGACTGGCATGTTCCAGCAGGGGAACATCCATGGCCGTATCGCCATACGCGAAATCAACGCGGTCAACGCCCAGGCGGCTTAATACCTGTTCGATCTTCTTTTCGCTTGCGACCAGGCCACCATCGGTTCGCACCTGTCCATTGTTGTATGTGAGCGGAGTGCCAATGGTTTGCGCGCCAATGCGTTGTGCAAAGGGTTCGATCAGCGGCTCCACCACGCTGCTGGCGATGTACACCTGCGCTCCCTGTGCTCGATGGTCTGCCAGGCGGGCAATGACATCTTCACGGCGTTTCTTCCAGAGGTTATGTTCCACTGCCCATTCGCCGACGAGCTTCATCTTGTCAGGTGTGGCTTCTTTTACCAGGCTCAGGCTTTCGATCATGAGCTTCTGTCCCCATCTTTGCCAGTCGATTAAGCCAAGTTTGGCCATGGCATATGAAGGCATGATCGAGGCCATATAAAGCTGGGCTTGCGTCCTGCTTTGATTGTGCCGAACCCAATCCACCAAACCGATCACGGGCGAGCCGGTGGTCAGCGTGCCCATCATGTCTGAAATAACGATCATAAGACCTCCAGTTTGGGCATGTCGTTCTCCCGAAGGACATCGGGACGATGTGAGCCAGGCGAAGAATCTTCTTTATCATAACAAACGAGACTCTCACCTGCACTTGCGCCCGATTTGCCATGGATCGTGCGTTTGCTTCAGCGCAGGTGTGTCCTTCGGCAGGATGAGTCATTATACCCATGAAAAAAGCGATACGTATTAAACATATATTTGATCGCCGCAACATGGTTGCAGGAAATCGTTAATTCGGTACAATGAAAGAGTGACAAACCTCACTGACCCCGAGCTGGTCGCCCGTGTAGCACAGGGAGATGAGCATGCGTTTTTAATGTTATATGACCGCCATGCTGGCCGGGTGCATGCGCTAACGCTGCGCATCCTGGATGACCCCATGCTGGCCGAGGAAGCCACACAGGATACGTTTCTCAAATTATGGAGTCGTGCCCGTCTCTATCTGAGTGAACGTGGTTCCCTGCTTCTCTGGTTGTTGACTATTGCCCGCAGGACTGCGCTCGATCGCCTTCGCATGGAGTCCCGGCGCCCGTCGCTTTCTGATTCAAAAGACCCTGAAGACCTCTGGCAGATCATCCCTGATCTCAACACGATGCCTGAAGAAGCACGCTGGCGGAGTCTCCACTTTGCTGTG
>JANMSY010000452.1:0-16088 GCA_031389865.1 Anaerolineales bacterium
TGCTCCAATCTTGTGATTTTAACCCGTATTTTACTTTCATGCTATCTGGCGTGAATTTTGGGACAGGGTTTTAACAAAGTCCATAATTATGTCACTCTGAGGGAGCGTTCTTCCGCGACCGAAGAGTCTCGTTCCCTGTAGAAGAGATGCTTCGCTCCGCTCAGCATGACATGTTGAGAATCTGTCAAGTGACTTTGTTAAAGCTGTGTTCACTTTTTTCCGTCCTTTTTGCATGATTCCCGACAGGAGCGTATAATCTTGCATCCAACCCATCGCATTGAAACAAATTATCCGTTTAAACAGTTTAAGGATAGGGTATCATTCCTGGTGGGATTGATATTTTGCCGTCCCCAGTACTAAACTCTAGGAGTGTCAGATGACCAAACAAGATTCAGGACCAAAGACTCTGGTAATTGCCGCAATCATAGGCGCCATTGGGGGCATTTTTGCCGCCTGTATTGGCCTTCTTCCCACTGTCCTCCCCATGGTACGGCCAACATTCACGCCCCCATTTGTAGTAATAACAGCTACATTTCCACCCACGGATACCCCTGCCCCCCTGACACCCTCTGCCACAACCGCACCCACCGATTTGCCGACTTTAACGGCATCGGCAACCATCGAGCCTATTCTGACAACGCCAACGGAGACGCCGACAGTCATACCGACGCCTGTCTCTTCCTCTTCAGAACTGGATGATTATGTAGGTACGTGGACAAATATCGATGAGGAACCCGCCTCTGATACAGTAAGACTGATCCTGACGCGTATGGAAATTTCAAAGGCCAGTGATACTACCGCCAATTTTGTAGTCTGCAGGGCTACACAGCAGCAAAAGGAAATCTATGTGCAGCCCAACCCGGCACCGGCAACCATGTATGCATTTGGCCTGGGTGCACGCGATTTTGTGATCTCCAGATATGAAAACTTGAGATGGGCAGTCATCGTCCAACGATCTGACGAGCAGTTGGTTGCTACGGTTCAGGAATACGATACAAACAATGTGCTCTTAAACTCAGAGACTTTTCAACTGGAGAAGCCGACTCTGATCGACTCAATCACCCTGCCTCCTTGTGAAGAACCAGATTCGTAACAATGATTACCCCGCGTCTCTGACCTTCGTCCAATATCTTAACAGACCATCTGCGCTCATGCCAAGCGGGTTCGCCAGCTCATAGGCGCGGGTAACGTCTTCATCCAGTCCCATACTCCTGCCCTCATCCATGATCCAACTGGTGTAGCTTTGGCGCATCTGCTCAATGGATGGGGCTGTTGGCATTACTTCCTCCAGCCAGCGTGACGCGGAATCCAATCCCTTTCCCACTTCATTCAAATGCCAGGCCACATCGCTGAAGATGCCAAAATGGGTCGGCGCGATATATTTGAATTTTTCCTTTCGTAAACGCGCAATACTGGCATGCCAGCGCTCCAGATGGAGTTCGGGCGGCGGCATCGGCACACGCAAATAGGGATAGCCCGGAATGCGGACTCCGCCAACGTCGCCTGAAAAGCAAATATCGTCAAAGAGATATGTATAATGATGTTCAGCATGCCCCGGTGTATTGATCGTCGTAAATTTCAAGTCACCGATCTCGATCGTTTCCGCGTCGTTGGGTATGATGAGCTGACTCTCGGGCACCGGCAGGAAATCTCCCCACAGCGACTCCATCCGCTCGCCGTAGATCCGTGTGGCGCTGGCAATCAATTTTTCAGGGTTGAGCATATGCGGCGCTCCGACAGGATGGACATAGATCTTTGCGCCTTGCAGGGCCAGCCAGCCCGCTGCGCCCGCATGATCCAGATGGATATGCGTCAGCAATACGTGAGTGACATGTCGGGGGGATAGGCCTTCATTCGCCAGGGCAGCCTGCAGCGCGGGGAGAGTGGAGCCGGGTCCGCTTTCGATCAGTACCGCGCCATCTGCATGTCTTATCAAATAGGAAGCGATGGCCTGCTGTCGTCCCTGAAAATTCAAGTCAAGTGTGATAACACGGGTCGTCGCCATGAGACATCCTTTGCAAATGTATTGGCTGAAAACGTGGAGAGGGTTTCCGACAGGTCGGCATCGCAGTACACGCGGCAGACCGGCACATTGCGTTCGGTAAGCAATTGCGCCAGTTCTTCATTACTCATTCGGCTGCCAAATGATTCGGCCATGAGCAGCACCACCACCGGGCGCAGGTTGCGGCGCTGCAGGCTATCCACAGCCAGCAGCAGTTCAGTCCAGATCATCGGCGTGACAAGGATGGCACTGCTGCCCTGCGGTAGTTGTCCCATCTGCGCGGTGACCAGGCTGGGAAGGGTGTATGCACTCTCGGCCCCCAGAAAGGCGAGCTCCTCGAGGATCTTCGCTTCCTGTCGCTCACTACGCTCCGCGGAAATCACTTTATAGCTGCGGTAGGAAGCAGTGACCAGCCCTACCGCGCGTCGCTGCCCAATAAAGTAATGCGCCAGTGAAGCCGTAATGCTGATGGAATATTCGAGGGAGGAGGGCTGAAGCTTCACCTGCCGGCGGCGGAGTAACAACAGGTCGTCGATGGGATAGGCCCCGGCTTCCTCCTGGGGTCGTGCAAAATGCACGCCCTTGTAGGTATCGAGAAAAAGCCACACTTCTGATTGGGGGTCCTGTTCAAATTCCTTCACCATCAACTGATCGCGGCGCACACTTGTGGGCCAGTGAATACGCTTCATCGGGTCGCCGGGCACGTATTCACGCACACCTGCTGCATGCGGCGTGACATCAATGGCTTTGCGGCGGATGGCTTTGCCGCCCGGCAACAGACCGGGTGGCGATATAAACTCGTTGACACGGAAGAGCATGGGCAACACGACCAATGATGATTTGGCGGGATTTTTTTTCGACACGCGGAAGATGCCAAATGGGTCGCCGGAGGTAATGGTTGTGGGCCCAAGCTGAAACCCACCGCGGCGTGTGAGCCAGGTTCGAGCGGTATAGATGCGCTTCTGATTGCCGCGCAGGAAGGTCAGCACACGCGAACCTGTTGCATTCGGGATATCCGTTTCGTTTGCAACCTCCAGCCAGAGCTTGGGAATTTTGCTGGTATTTGCAACTTCAAAATGTTCCTCGAAGATGTCCCCCACACTGCCGCGCTGGGAGCGTGCCTGCCGCTCCACTCTTAACCCGCGCAGTGAGAGTGCGGTCAGCAGCCACGCTGCGATGAGGAGCAAACCTCCCAGGTAAAGCAATCGCACATAGATCGCGCCACCGTTGACAGCTGTCCCCACGCCGCCCACTGCCAGAACCAATAAAACGAAAATGCGACCAGGGGTCACTTGGCTTTGACCTTTGCTGTTTCTGCGGAAGCCTGATAATCACCCCCAGGCACAGGCGCGCTATACAGGATCTCCTGCACAATGCGGTCAGCGCTTAATTCACGCAGGCGCGCGGCCGGTGAAACAATGATGCGATGCCCGAGCACCGCCACTGCCAGGGCCTTGACGTCATCCGGCAGGACGTGGTCACGTCCCTGCAGGGCGGCACGCGCCTGACCGGCGCGGAACAAGGACAGGCTGCCGCGCGGGCTTGCGCCCAGGTAGACATCTCCGCTTTGCCGCGTGCGCCCAACCAGATCAATAATGTATCGCTGTATGGCGGGAGCTACATGGATCTGACGGACACCTTCGATGGCGTCCAGCAGGTCCTCGACCTTGACGACAGGTTTCAACGTTTCAATCGGATGCCGGAGCTGCTGCTCATTCAACACCCTCATCTCCTCCGACGGGGTGGGATATCCCAGCCTCACGCGAAGCAGGAAGCGGTCCAGCTGCGCTTCGGGCAGCGGGAACGTTCCCTCGTATTCAATGGGGTTTTGCGTAGCAAGGACCATGAACGGCCTGGGAAGCGGATGTGTGACGCCATCCACTGTGACCTGTCGCTCCTCCATGGCTTCGAGCAGCGAGGCCTGGGTCTTGGGTGTGGCGCGGTTCACTTCATCCGCAAGGACGATCTGCCCCATGATGGGGCCGGAACGAAATTCGAATTCACGCTTCTGCTGGTTAAATATCGAGACGCCTGTTACGTCGCTTGGCAGCATATCGGGCGTGAACTGAATACGGTTGAACTTGCAATCGAGTGATTTGGCAAGACTACGCGCAAGCATGGTCTTCCCCACGCCCGGCACATCTTCGATCAAAACATGTCCCTGGCACAACAACCCGATTACAACCAGTTCCAGCGATTGGTACTTTCCCACAATAACCTGTTCAAGATTGTTGATGATGCCTTCACCAAACTGTTTTAGGTCGGTCATGAAAAGTGAGTCCTTTCAGAGTTGATAAATTCAGTAAATCACAGGTTTTACCGTCATTGCGAGGAGGGTGCCTTTCCCGACGAAGCAATCTTACTCCTCAGACGGAAAATTTCTCGAAAATATGAGATTGCTTCGCAAAGAACCCTCGCAATGACGGGTTATGCTGAGGTTAGAATCAAATTCGTGATTTACTGAAATTGATTCTACGTGCAATTATCCAGCAGGGCAAGATTCAGGCCCACAGATTTGGAAAAATATAGTTCTCCAGTGCTGGTATTTTAACGTCCATGGGTCTCACGCGTCCGAATTACTGCAAAATGTGTTTTTTGCATCAGAGCGTATCCTACCAGGGGATGGTTATTTTTTGGGCTAAGATAAATTGGACAGATCTACTTTTCATAAATATGTTTGCATGGCAGTTACCCAAAAGACCCTCTTGACTTTTCATCGGAATGAAATATAATTTTATAAAGTAAAACATATTTTTATGTTTATTTCATCAGAAAACCCTGTGCTATCAGTTTCTGACACCATTCCCAGCGCCCGCGTGCTCGAACTTCTTGCAGATGATCGCCACCTGCACAAACTGGAGTTGGTGACAAAAGCCTTGGGCTCCGAGACGCGTTTGGGCATTCTGAGGTTCCTAAGCAGGCATACGAGCACTGTGCTGGAAATTGCCGAGGCACTCGAGTTACCCCCCTCTACGGCCACACTACATATAAATATCTTGGAGAAAGCCGGGTTAATTAAGACCGATTTACGCCCGGCCACGCGCGGTTTGCAGAAGGTATGCGCCCGCGCTTTTGATCGTGTGATCATCCAGCTCCCCACCGATTACGAACCGGAGGACACCACGGTTGTGGTCCCAATGCCCATTGGTGCGTATGTAAATGTCAACGTAATCCCCACCTGTGGGCTGCTCGGTGAGCTTGCCATCATCGGTCACCTGGATGACCCATCGGCTTTTTATGAGCCCGATCGAATCCATGCGCAGTTGCTGTGGTTCCGGCGCGGCTATGTGGAATATCACTTCCCCAACCGCCTGCCAGTGAGTGCAGTTCTGAATGATATCGAGGTCAGTTGCGAGGTCTGTTCTGAGGCGCCTCTGCACCACGCAGACTGGCCCTCGGATATCACGCTGTGGATCGGCAATTGTGAGGTCGGAAGCTGGACCAGCCCCGCAGACTTCGGCGGTGAGCGCGGTGCACTGACACCGGCTTGGTGGGATACTCAGAACTCTCAATATGGCTTGTTAAAAGTGTGGCGGGTCACCAGCAGCGCAAGTTTTGTGGATGGAGTTCAGGTGTCCAATATGACCCTGAAGAATTTATCCCTGGAGCCCGGCAAACCCATCTCAGTGCGGATCGGAATCAAAGACAACGCGACCCATATCGGTGGAATCAATTTATTCGGAAGTAAATTCGGCAATTATCCCCAGGGCATCATATTACGGCAGCATTTTAAACGCGCCCTGCATCAAAAATGAACAGGCGCTGCGCTCTTGCACCTTCGCAGATTTCAGCACGCCGCGCCCGTAGAGGAGGTGAATCCGTCCCAGATTAACGTATCTCACGCCGTTGCGGGTCCCCAATCCCACTCATTACAGCCATCACTGAATCATGAACGTTTTCCAGCTCTTTGTGGATGGGGATCCATTGCATGTTCTTTCGATTCAATTACTAACTAAGAAGGAGAAAAGATGAAAACGATCACCCGTACCATTTTTCCAATGTTGCTGGTACTTAGTATGCTGCTGACCGCGTGTGGCGGTGGCGAAACAGCGGCTGCCACTAACCCCCCACAGGCAACTGAGGCGGCTACCGAAGCCCCAGGTTCAACAGAGGCACCCGGAGCGACGGAAGCTCCTGTGGGTAGCGCAGAGTGCCCGGCCGGTGTGGAAGGCCAGACAGTTGAAATGTGGAGCCCCTTCACTGGCCCTGATGGCGACGAAATGACCGCGCTGGCTGAGCGCTTCAGCAGTGAGAATACCTGTGGGATCACTGTCTCTCACGTTGCCCAGCCTGAATATCAACAAAAGCTTGAGGCCGCAGCTGCCGCGGGTGGACTGCCGGCGATGACCGCCGTCCATGCAACCCGCATAGCGGCGTTGGTCTCCCGCAATGTGCTCAAACCGTTCGGACCGGAAGCCATGGGTGTTTTCGGTGATTTTGGTAGTGAATTCCCCGAGGAACTCTGGAGCGTTGGCGAAATCAATGGCGAGCGTTATTCCATCCCGTTGGATGTCCACCCACTCGTCATGTTCTACAATAAGGAGTTGTTTGCAGCCGCAGGCGTTGAAGAACCTGGCACTGAGCCATGGACGAGTGCGGAATTCGAGGATGCTTTGGCCAAGCTTGAAGCCAGTGGCGTGACCCCGCTTTCGCTCGGTAATGCTTTCCAGGCCGGTGCTCTCTTTCAGGCGCTCATCCGCCAGTACGGTGGTTCTCTGACTGATGAGGCAGGCGCCACTGCCACGTATAACTCTGCAGCCGGTGTGCAGGCTCTCGAAAAAATCAAGGAACTTAGGGATAAATACACACCCGATATCGCCGGTACGGGTGATCCTGAAGTGAATTTCTTCAAGGAAGGCAATGTTGGTATGACCTTCCACGGTCCCTGGTGGATCTCTGACCTTCAGAAGATCGACTTCGTCGGCTTTGCCCCGCTGCCCACAATCGGTCAGGAGCCTGCCACGTGGGGTGGTTCACACCATCTCGCTCTGACCAGCGATGATCCCGCCGCACAGGCTGCGGCTGCCGTGTGGATCAAGTGGCTCTCCGACAATTCCGCCGAATGGGCCGCCGCGGGCCAGGTTCCCGCCCGCCAGAGCGTCCGCGACGATCCCAACCTTGCCAGTGTGGCAGCACCTATCGCACAGGTGGCTGAATCTGCCAACATGGTCGCGCTCCCCACTCAGGCGGCTGGACTCGAGGGTGCCCTGTGGGATCAATTTGGACCTGTGATCGATGCCTATCTGGCAGGCGATGTGACCGATGTCCAGGCTGCCCTGGATGAGGCCGTTGCCAAGTCGCAGCAGGTGATGGAAGAGAACATCTCCACGTATGGTGAATAGTTCATTTTGATCGTTCGCCGGAGAGGCATGCTACGTGCCTCTCCGGCGCTTTTGCATGAGCGCCCATCGCTCGAAAGGAGATCCCCAGCATGGCCACAAAAGTCGAAGCTCTCAGCGTTCCAGCGACCCGCAAAGCCCGCAAAAAAGTGTCCATCGTACCTTATCTTTTTATCGCGCCTCATTTGCTGTTCTTTGCGGCATTTTTGGCGTGGCCTTTTTTCTACGGGCTTTATATCAGCCTCTTTAAGTTCGATTTTTTGCGCCCCGACCGCAGGCCCTTTGTCGGTCTACAGAATTATGCCGAGCTGTTCGACCCAAAAAGTGTCCCATTTGATGATTTCTGGAACGGGTTAAGCAACACCGGCGAATTCATCCTCTGGTCCGTGCTGCCATTGGTCGGGATTGCCCTGGTGCTGGCTGTCCTGCTTAACCGTAATTATCCGGGAAGGGGCATCTTTCGAACGATCTTCTTTGCGCCTTATACGCTTTCCGTGACCGTTGCCTCCGTCCTGTGGTGGTGGATCTTCCAGGGGCAGGGCGGCCTGGTGAATAATGTCCTGAAAGGGATTGGATTGACTCCACCGAACTGGCTGGGCGACATGCCCGGGGCATGGATCGCCATCACCATCGCAACCGTCTGGTGGACCATTGGGTTCAACACGATCATCTTCCTGACGGCTCTGCAGGAAATTCCAAAAAGCCTGTATGAAGCTGCCTCCATTGACGGAGCCAACTCACAGCAGCAGTTCATGCTGATCACCATCCCGATGCTGCGCTCAGTGATGGTGTTCGTACTGACCATCACCCTGATCGCCTCTGCAAATCTTTTCGGGCAACCCTATTTAATGACAGGCGGTGGTCCGGCAGAGGGTACCCAGACGGTGATCTATCGTATCTTTATCGAAGGCATTCTTCGCAGTCAGATGGGCCGGGCCGCAGCCATGTCCATTTTTGTCGCGTTGCTGCTGCTTTCTCAGACCTATCTCAATTTTAAATTTTTTGGATCTTCCCAGGAACAATAGGAGAGCAGTCATGGCTACTTTAAAACCCGCTCGTAATGAGATTCAGGACACAGAGGTCGAGATCGGCGAATCAAAGCTGAGCAAGCTCGGCTTTTACCTGCTGATGACCTTGTTTGCGCTTTTCTTTTTGCTGCCGCTGCTCTGGATGGTCTCGACGGCCTTTAAACCTTTCGAAGAATGGCTGAGCGTGAGCTGGATTCCCGTTAACCCAACGCTGGATAATTTTACATCCATCTTTAATGACAAGTCGCTGCCGGTCCTAAACTGGTTCTTCAATAGTCTTCTCATTGCCGTACTGTTCACTACCGCCATCCTGATCATCGATTCACTTGCCGGTTACGCCTATGCCCGCCTGGAATTTCCCGGCAAGAATTTCATTTTTGGATTGATGCTGGCCACCCTGGTCATGCCGGGCATCATGTTCCTGATCCCCAATTACCTCACTGTGGCCAGGCTTGGCTGGATCGGCACAATACAGGGAGTGATCGCCCCCGGGCTGTCGGGAGTATTTGGCGTGTTCTTTATGCGCCAGTTCTTCCAGAGCCTTCCCAGGGAGCTGGAGGAAGCCGCCTATATCGATGGCGCCAGCGTATGGCACACTTTTGTTTCTGTCATCCTGCCCCTTTCCAAAGGACCGATCATCACCCTCGGCATTATTACTTTTCTCACCTCCTGGAACGAGTTCCTATGGTCGCTTCTCATTCTGGGCGGCAAGCGCACGGCGCTTACGCTGCCAGTGGGCCTGGCAACACTTCAGGGCCAGTATACATTCGATTACGGCAAGCTGATGGCAGGCGCCCTGGTGTTGACCCTGCCGGTCCTGCTTTTATATGCCATCTTCCAGCGCTATATTATCCGTTCCATTTCCATGACGGGTATTAAGGGATAACTTAACTATCTCATATAAGATATCCCGTTCTTGCAGGCATCAACAGCCTGCTTTATTTACTGTTGGCCATGTACGCGCGTGACCCCCCGAAGAGTTCGCGGATGTGTCCAATGATTCAGCCGACGCAGGCGAGGGCCAAAGACCCGTGCACAAATTTGACTTTGACGACAGTAAACCAACAATGACATTCATGAACCTGAAACGATCCCTTTTCAATGTATGGGCAGTCTTGGGAGCTATGCTTTTGCTGCTGGGCGCATGTACTCCCGTTACACCGGCAAAACCATTTCCCACAGCCCCAAGTGAGGAGGCCTCTCCAACTTCTGGTCCCACCCAGACCGCCGCACCGACGGAGCTTCCTGGCGATTCATTTACCAACCCGGTCTATAAAGCTGCTTTTGCAGATCCACATGTGCTCCGGGTTGGAGACATGTATTATGCATATGCCACCTTGGACCTCGCCGCTCTGTCTAATATCCAGGTGATCCGTTCCAACGATTTGGCCAACTGGGAACGGTTGGGCGACGCTTTGCCCGCGCTGCCTACCTGGTCCCCACTCAATGCACGTTATACCTGGGCGCCCGGCGTCATCCAGATTGAAGACCGGTTCCTGATGTACTTTACCGCCCGCGACAAGGCGAGCGACCGCCAATGCATTGGCGTCGGTGTGAGCGAAGAGCCTGCGGGTCCATTTCGCGATTCGAACGATAAGCCATTTATCTGCCAGGTGGACCTGGGCGGGTCGATCGATCCCTATCCATTCAGGGATGATAATGGAAAACTTTACCTGTTGTGGAAAAACGATGGAAACTGCTGCTTCCTGGGCGTCTCGTTGTGGATTCAGGAAATCAGCCCGGACGGCATGAATCTGATAGGCGAGCCGATTAAGCTTCTAGATCGAGATCAACCTTGGGAAATACCACTGGTGGAAAATCCCGCCATGCTCGAACACGACGATAAGTATTACTTGTTCTACTCGGCAAATAAGTGGGACTCACCCTACTATGCCATTGGTTACGCTGTCTGTGAGACAATCACTGGTCCGTGTGAGAAACCTTTAGACGAGCCGTGGTTGAAATATATTCCGCAGGCAACCGGACCTGGGGGTCAGTCCTTTTTTACCGATGATGAAGGCAACCTGTGGATGGCTTATCATGCCTGGACAGGCGCAAACATCGGCGACGCAATTGGAGACCGCACCCTGCGTCTTGATCTCGTCACATTTGAAGATGACAAACCCGTTACAAACGGTCCCACCTATACCCCTCAATTGATACCATAGGCTTCATGACGTACGATATATTCTCTGCTCCATTTACATGGGCGACGGGTATCGAAAATACCTTCATCCCCCACGTGCGTCCGCGTCTACGCGCACTGGACGAATATGAACTAACCCAACATTACAAGTTGTGGGAAAGTGATATTAATCTCGTTGCCGAGACCGGCGTGCAGGTTGTGCGCTGGGGCATTCCCTGGCACCGCGTCCAGCCTGCGCCGAATCAATGGGATTGGGAGTGGACGGATAGGGCACTCGAAACCCTTGTACTGGCGAAAGGCATTACACCGATCCTGGACCTGATGCACTACGGCACGCCGATGTGGCTGGACAACAGCTTCATTAATTCCCACTATCCTGAGCGCGTAGCTGAATACGCAGCTGCCGTCGTGGCGCGCTACAAGTCGCTTGTGCGCTATTACACACCGCTCAATGAACCGATGGTCAATGCGAGTATGTGCGGGAGCAAGGCGGAATGGCCCCCGTACCTGAGCGGCGATGACGGCTACGTGAAACTGGCCCTGGCGCTTGCCAAAGGCATTGCGCTGACCACCCAGGCAATCAAGGCTGAGCAGCCTGAGGCCGTCACCGTGCAGGTGGAGGCCCTGTGGCATACATTCACAAAAGACGATTCACTTAAGGCACGTGCAGCTCTCCATAACGCCCGCCAGTTCCTGTGCTTTGATCTGGCTACAGGCCGCGTGGACGATGATCACATCCTTGTGAATTACCTGCGCACTCACGGTGCAACAGATATTGATTTCGACTGGTTCCATAAAAACGCCGTGACCTTCGATATATTTGGCGCAAATTTTTATCCCTGGTCCTACGGCCCATTGAAGGTAAGGTCAGATGGCTCATCCCGGACTCTCACGAAACGAACATCAGGACATAAGATCGAAGTCGTTCTGCGCGAAGCCTGGGAACGCTACCACATGCCGATCATGGTCACAGAGACTTCCTCCAAGGGAGATATCACACGCCGGGCACGCTGGATGGATGAAACCCTCGATTCCGTCTGTTCCCTGCGCAAGGAAGGCATCCCGATCCTTGGATATACCTGGTTCCCCCTTTTTACAATGGTGGACTGGGCCTATCGAAAAGGCAGGCACGCGATCGATAAATACCTGATGCACCTCGGATTGTATGATTCTGCTTTTGATTCCCAGGGCGTTCTTCAACGGCAGACCACTCCTCTCGTCAAACACTACCAGGAGCACATGGCGCGCCCGATGCCGCCAGTCTCCGCACTTTAATCCCGGAGTTTACCATTGCACTCTCGCACACGCTTTTCCCTTGATGGTCAGTGGAGTTTTTGGACCAACACTGATTCCTCTCAATCGTACTCATCACTTGACCCGCAAAATGCAGCAAGTATCATCGTCCCTGCACCCTGGCAGGCCGACGCTCGCTTTCACGATCATATCGGCGCGGCGTGGTATCAGCGCACATTGGACATTCCCAGCCAATGGCTGGAACAGGATCGCGTTATCATCCTGGGCTTTGGCGCAGTGGATTACTTCGCCGAGGTCTGGCTCAATGACACCAGGGTTGGAGAACACGAAGGCGGCTACCTGCCCTTCGAACTGGATGTCACCGACGCAGCGCGTCCGGGCATGAACGTATTGACCGTCCGTGTCGATGATCCGCTTGAGATTTTTCCCGAAATCCCACATGGAAAGCAATCGTGGTATGGAATGCTGTCCGGTATCTGGCAATCAGTCTGGATGGAATCACGCGCCGCGACTCACGTCCAGCGAGTCAAAATTTCAACAGACGGCGAACAGGTATCGGTGGATGTGACCGTGCGCGGCGCCTTAACAGATGGACTCACGGCGGAGGTCATCGCGCCCAATGGAGAGGTCGCGGCCCGTGTTGAATCCCACACGCCGAGCTTCATCCTGCGCATCCCACAACCCGCGGCCTGGTCGCCCGACGAGCCGAATGTATACAACCTGAGAGTCTGCCTGGGTGACGATGAAGTGGTTGAGACCTTTGGCTTTCGCACGATCGAAGCGCGCAATGGACAGATCCTGCTGAACGGCATTCCTTTCTATATGCGCGCGGCACTGGACCAGGATTATTATCCCGACTTGATCTGTACGCCACCCTCACAGGAATACATTGAAGACGAATTCCGCAAAGCAAAAGAGATGGGACTCAATTGTCTGCGCGTGCATATCAAAGTGGCTGACCCGCGTTACTATGCGGCTGCGGATAAGCTGGGCCTCCTGATCTGGACGGAATTGCCCAATCACATCCTCCTGACCGAGGATGCAAAACGCCGCGCCAGGGAAACATTGGCTGGCATGGTGGAGCGCGATTGGAATCATCCAAGCATCGCGATCTGGACGATCATCAATGAAAGCTGGGGGGTTGATCTGACCCACCCCTTGCAGCGCGTCTGGCTCGCAGAGACCTATGACTGGCTCAAAGCCCTTGACCCCACGCGGCTGGTGGTGGGCAATTCAGCATGCTGGGGTAATTATCACGTGGCAACCGACATCGCAGACTTTCACATCTACTATGCCATGCCTGACCATCACGATCAATGGCAGGAATGGATGTCCGTGTACGCCGGCCGGCCGGGCTGGCGGTTTGCACATGAATATCAGGATCATGCCACCTGGCGTGAGTTTGCGCTACATCCCTGGCATGCCATTGAACGTCCTCGTGCCGCTGAAGTTCGCGAGCATGGTGAAGAACCTTTACTGGTCTCGGAATTTGGGAACTGGGGGTTGCCAGATGTCGAAAAGTTATATGCCGGGAATGGTGGTCAGGCCCCCTGGTGGTTCAGTACCGGCCTGGAATGGGGGGAGGGAGTTGCATATCCGAACGGGATCGAACAACGCTTTAAGAACTATTATCTTCATTTGATATTTCCCTCACTGAGTGCCCTGACCCGGTCCAGCCTGCGTCTGCAATATGATGCTCTGAAATATCAGATCGAGCAAATTCGTCGTTATGAAAGCGTACAGGGCTATGTCATCACGGAGCTTACCGATGTGCATTGGGAAAGCAACGGGCTCTTGGATATGTACCGCAATCCAAAGGTCTACCATGATCTCCTGAAAAAAGTTAACGCCGACGATGTACTCATTCCCCTCTGGGAGCGGGTGGTATTTTCATCCGGCGAGACCGGCACAATGACCATTCTTTGCTCACATTATTCAGTCCGTGACATCAAAGATGCCACTCTGGAGTGGAAGGTTTGTCGTGATCAGGTATCGGTTGGCGAAGGCCAGGTTTCCGGCATCCACTGTACACCTTTTGGCGTAACTGAATTGGGCGCCGTCCATTTCAACGTTCCAACGGTTGAGAAACCCACTTTGGCACAGCTGGAGCTGCGCCTGCTTTCGGATGGAACTGAAGTTGCGAGTACAACGCAGGACTTTTATATATTTCCTGATCCACATTTCCAGAAATTGGCACTCGCCGGTCGTATCTTTGCCCCGGAATTTTGCTCCATACTACAGGATTCCGATTGCGTTCTCACAGAAAATCTGGCTGAGGCGGATGTGGCGATCGTCACAACGCTGGATGATCCCCTCCGTGAATATCTGCTGCGTGGCGGACGCGTCCTTTTTCTCGCGGAAGATTGCGACGCGCTTCAAACGTATATTCCGGGAATCAAACTTAAGGAGCGCGATCAAACCGTCTGGCAGGGTGACTGGGCGAGCAGTTTCGGCTGGCATCGTTTCGAAAAGCTGCCCACACAGGGTGTTATCGACTTCGCCTTTGCGGGTATTACACCCGAACATGTGATCAAAGGTTTTGCCCCGCGCGATTTTGCCTTGGATGTTTACGCAGGCCTGTTCGTGGGTTGGATCCACAAACCGGTCCCGACCATCGCGCGTAAACGTATCGGCCAGGGTACCTTATTGATTTCCACCTTCCGCCTGACGGAAAACCTGGCCGCCAACCCACTGGCGGCGTATCTGTTCAGCGAGCTGACAGCGTTAATTGCAGGGAACCTTAAGTCTTGAACAATTACGGAACCCCATCAAAATCCATTACTTATTAAAACATCGGCAGTCCGTTTGCCTGATGAGTCGGTGTGAGAATGACAACGCTTCCAATATCCGCCTGCGTGCTCAAAGCATAACCATGAAAAGGAGGTGGCACATAAGCCAGACTACTTGAGGGGTGCTTCTCAATCATTTGCAATCCACCATTGCCGCATTCATCACAGGTTGCATCCTATTGACCTATCGCAAGGAGAATACTCTGTGTCAAACAAATTTCTCAAATTAACGGTCATACTGGTGATCGCCATGCTGGTCAGCAGCCCTGCCCTGGCGGCAGGCTACGATCTGCAAACGACACCCTTTCGAAACACGAGCGCGATCAGTGCGCAGGCAGCCACAAGCAAATATACAAATCCCCTGTCTGTTCAAGTACCGAATGATGGCATCGTCGAGAGTTGTGCCGACCCATCGATTACGCAGGGTCAAACTGCGGGCGATACCTATTGGTATATGTACTGCACGACCGATCCGTTGAATGATAATGATAAGACCGGCGGTACCTTTAACTTTCACCTGATTCCAATACTGCGTTCCTCCGATCTGGTCAATTGGACATACATGGGTGACGCATTCAGCAGCAAGCCTGCCTGGGTAGCCAGTCATGCCGGCCTGTGGGCGCCCGAAATTAAATTCCTCAATGGTCAGTATTATCTCTATTACACTGCCTCCGACACAGCTCTGCCCGGTGGTGGCAGCGCCATCGGTGTGGCAACGAGCAGCAATCCGCTGGGTCCCTGGGTGGATAGCGGCACACCGGCCGTCGAGCCGCATGGAGCGGACTGCTGCGGCCCCAACTCGCGGCGTTGGGTGTTTGACCCGGATGTGGTCATTGACAATGGTCAGCTTTACATCTTCTATGGCAGTTACTTCGGCGGCATCTCCGCGCGCAAGTTAAGCCCGGATGGTCTGCACTCTGATCCTGCAACCCAGGTTGCGATCACGATCGCGAACCGCTATGAAGGTGCAGAAGTGGTGAAGCACGACGGTTATTGGTATCTGATGGCCTCCGCCACCAATTGCTGCAATGGTCCACTGACCGGCTATAGTGTATTTGCCGGGCGGTCTGAGAATGTGCTGGGCCCATATGTGGATCGCGACGGCGCTTCTCTGCTGGCGGGTCGCGTGGGCGGCACACCTGTGCTCAGTATGAATGGCAATCGCTGGGTCGGGCTTGGACACAACTCCGTTTTTCAGGATCTCAGCGGCCAGTTCTGGACGGTCTACCACGCAGTGGATCGAAACGATCCATACTTTGCCAGTGCAGTCGGTTTCACAAAACGACCTGTGTTAATGGATGCACTCGATTGGGTGAACGGATGGCCAACCGTGCGTGGAGGCTTATGGGCCTCTGATAAGGCGCAGCCTGCTCCTGTTGCTCAGCCTGGCATGAAGGCTAAGTACAATATCAAGAAGCTACATGCGGATCAGCCAGCCGAAATGATCACTGCACTCTCCGATGAATTTAATGGCGCGCTGGGCACGCAATGGAGTTGGGTACGTCAGCCCGCTGGCGGCTATTCGGTTTC
>JANMSY010000463.1:0-6946 GCA_031389865.1 Anaerolineales bacterium
TATCAGTACTACCAAACGCCTTCGGTCTCCCCTCAAGCAGTAAAACCTGTCAAGCCTGGGAACCGCCGTGATGCTCGGCTGGATTGACAAATCCAGCCGCCAGATTCGGGGCAAATGCCAGTGTATTTCCTGCATGGACGGGATTTGGCAATCCCTCGTTAACAGAATCACGGCAACTCCCAATGAGCCTAAAACCTGTCAAGCCTGGGAACGGGATATCCAGGTCAGCATCACTTGGTCCGGCTGAGGTTCGTCTCTTTCCGTTGATAGCGAACCTTAGCGCCATGACCCGCAAATAGAGGATTTACAGAATGATTTTCATCTTACCTGCAACACCAGAAAAACGTGTTCATTGACTTCGCAACAGTCCCATTTGTGCAGCGACTGCAATCGCCGCGGCGCGCGAGTCCACTCCCAGTTTGTTGTAAATGCTTGCCAAATGGGCTTTGACTGTTCGTTCAGAGATGCCGAGATGGAATGCGATCTCCTTGCTTCGTTCGCCGCGCGCAACGGATGCAAGCACTTCGAGTTCGCGGTCGGTTAGATTAATCGTTTCAGTTATTTCTGGTTTCGGTGCGTTCGCCTGTGCGAGAACGCGCGTCATGATCTCTGGTTTGAGTAATGTTTCCCCGCGTGCCGCGGCACGGAGAGTATTGAACAACGTGACGCGGTCTGTATCCTTGAGCAAATAACCACGCGCACCAGCCTGTAATCCGCGGAGCATAAGCTGGTCTTCGTTGAAGGTAGTTAGGATCACAACGGCGATATCCGGCTGCTCAACGCGCAGTTTTTCGATGGCGGTCAAACCGTCCATGTGAGGCATGCGTAAGTCCATGAGAACCACATGGGGTTTTCGTTTTTTGCAGAGGGATAATGCTTCGGCACCATCGGATGCTTCGCCTACGAGCTCGAAATCATCTTCAGTTTCGAGGATCAGGCGAAGCCCCTGGCGGATGATGAGATGGTCGTCTGCAATCAGGATTTTGATCATAGCGGTATTTCGATTTTCAAGATTGTGCCTTTGCCATTTTCATTTTGAATGTCAAAACTGCCGTTCACCAAACGGACGCGTTCCTTGATGCCCAGGATTCCATAGTGACCGGATGGGATGCTGGACGAGTCAAAACCTACGCCGTCGTCCTGGACCGTGACCAAAATGCTTTTGCCTTTTATCCGCACGTCCAGTTCCACACTCTGCGCCCGGGCATGGTTCGCAATGTTGGTAAGTGCTTCTGCCACAGTGCGGACGATGGTCTCTTTCACGGGATCAGGCAGCGGCGGAGTTGGGTCCGAGTGGAAAATGCAGGAGATGCCGGTGGCGTTGGTGAAGCGGGAAATCTCGAGGCGCAGGGCAGAGTCCAGATCCCCCAAAGAAGATTGACGGAGATCATCAATGGCGCGGCGTGCATCGGCGAGAGTCATGCGGGCGTGTTGCATCGCATTGCCAATAATATACTGGGCTTTGGCCTGGTGGTTATTCATAATATGAGCATCGGCGGCCTCGAGTTGGAGAATGACGCCCGCGAGTCCCTGTGAGAGAGTGTCATGAAGTTCGCGCGCCATACGCTGGCGTTCATTGGCAATAGTGAGATCTTCGACGCGGGCAGCATATTCGGTTAATTGCTGGTTGGCAGATTCAAGTTCATCTGCAAGGGCTTGTGCTTTTTCACGGGCATCTGCCTGGCGTATGTACATGGTGACATACATGCCGATAAAAATGATGATGGGGATGCTGGTGACAAGCCAGTAAATGGCATTTTCTATGTCTGTGAATATGACGAGGTTGAGCAGTGAGAGGGTGATGAAATAGAGGGTGGAAAGGGCGCTCCAGCGGCTGATGCCTAGAAAGCCTATCGTCTCACCGATGAGCGCCATGTAGAGTGAGAAGACCATGCCCATGTTCTGAGACATGTCGGTGATAAAGAGTGCGAGCAGACCCTGCACGACGATGTAAAGCGCTGTACGTTTTGGGGTTTGAATGATGCGGACCACCATCCAGTGCAATGCAATGTGGATGATCATGAGGATCGTGAACTGTGCACCATACCAGAACTGATGCAAGGCGGGGTTGTTCGTGATCGAGACGAAATACATGCCGATCAGGACCATGGTCATGAATATGAAAAAGATGCGATAGTCCTGGTCGATCTTGAGGCGGGTTTGGGATTGCATGATGTTCACATTCTATCTGATTACATGACTCGTCACAATTGTTCGAGCGGACAGTGTACGAAAGGACAGTATCCACCTTCCCGAAGGCACAATTGTGATGAAATCGCGCCATCCGTATACTGGGGATGGATTAACTATCCACTCGGACAGGGTAGGACTGAACCAATGGAAGATGCCTGCTCGAGGTTCCGGTTCTATACTGTTTGGGTACACAACAAGGAGAGTTTATGAACGCAATCGAAGTCAATAACCTCAGGAAATCGTTCGGTGATCTTCAGGCTGTGCAGGGCGCGTCCTTTGCGGCGGAGGCGGGTGAAGTGCTCAGCCTGCTCGGTCCCAATGGCGCGGGGAAAAGCACAACCATATCCATGCTTTCGGGGCTGCTCGCACCGACAGGCGGCGATGCCTGCATTATGGGACACTCCGTTCTCAGGGAGCCGGAAGCCGCGAAGAAAAGCCTCGGCGTGGTGCCGCAGGATATTGCGTTGTACCCCGACCTTTCGGCGCGCGAAAATCTCGTCTTCTGGGGAAAGATGTATGGGCTGCGCGGCGCGGAATTAAAAGTACGCGTGGATGAAGTACTATCTGTGATCGGCCTGGCAGATCTGCAGAAGGACCACGTGGGCAAATTCTCTGGCGGTATGAAACGACGCGTCAATATCGGCGCGGCACTGCTCCACAAGCCTGCCGTGGTCATCATGGATGAGCCGACCGTTGGCATCGACCCGCAGTCGCGCCGTCACATTTTGGATAACGTCAAGGAGCTCAATCAAAAGGGCATGACCGTCCTATACACCACGCATTACATGGAGGAGGCTGCCGAGCTTTCCCATCACATCGCCATCATGGACAAGGGCAGGGTCATTGCGTATGGATCGCATGATGAGTTGATCAAAATGGTCGGTGAGCAGACTCGTATTGACGTCACGCTCAATGCTGAGGCGGAGAAAATTCTGGGTGCGTGGCAGGTAATTGAAGGCGTCGCGAAGATCGACGCACTCGACGGCAGGATCACCGCGCTGGTGGATGATTCCAATGGTGTGCTGCCGCGCCTCTTCGATGCAGCAGCGAAACAAGGTGTACGCATCACGTCTGTGGACATCCAGGAGCCGAACCTTGAAACCGTGTTCCTGCATTTGACGGGCCGTGCGTTAAGAGATTGATATGAAAATTCTGGATATTACCTTCAACGATTTGAAGCGTTCATTTCGAAGCGCCTTCGCCATTGGGATGATGGTCATCGCGCCGCTGATGCTCACAGGATTGATCTACTTCGCATTCGGCGGGATGACCGGCGGCGACGTGAGCATGACTCCCATCCAAGTGGGTGTGGTCAATGCGGATCAACTGCCAGCTGACTCTGCGATCGAAACACCGATCGGCGACAATATCCGTTCGATGTTCTTCGATGAGAGCGTTGAGTCATGGATCACGGCAACCGATTATCTGGACGAAGACGCCGCCCGTGAAGCAGTGGACAAACAGGAAATTGGTGTTGCCATCCTGATCCCGCAAAATTTCAGCGAGCGTTATTTAAGCGGTGAAAAGGATGTGCAGGTTTTGATCGTGAGCGACCCCACATTATCCATTGGGCCTGCGGTGGTCGAGGATATGGTCACGATGATGGTGGATGGCGTGGCGGGCGGCGGCATTGCCCTTCAAACGATCATGGAACGACAGCAGGCAAATGGGATCGAGCCGGATGTGGCACAGATCCCTTCGTGGGCCGGACGGTATGGTGACTGGTACAGGGAGTTCCAACGTGACCTGTTCCATCATCCCGAAAAGGCCGCGTTCGTGATCGTCGCGCCGTCGGCTGGCGAGGTAGATACGGTTGACCCCATTCAAAAAATGATGGGACTGACGATGGCTGGACAGATGATCTTCTTTGCCTTTTTTACAGGTGCATACTCGATGATGTCGATCCTGCGTGAAGATGAAGAAGGGACTTTGGCGCGCATGTTCACCACGCCGACGGACCGCACATCCATTCTGAGCGGGAAATTCGTGGCGGTGTTCATCACTGTCATTCTGCAGGGATTGGTGTTGATGGTTGCAGGTCATTACGCGTTTGGGATCCATTGGGGTGACCCGGCAGGAGTGGCTTTGGCGCTCACGGGACAGGTCATCGCGGCAACGGGACTTGGCGTATTGCTGATCGCATTCGTGAAGAATACACGTCAGGGTGGGCCGGTGCTCGGCGGCGGCTTGACCGCGCTGGGTATGCTCGGTGGTCTGTTCACGGCCAATATGCCGAATGCCATGCCCGCAGCCATGAACGTGATCGCCAACCTCACGCCGCAGGGATGGGTACTTAAGACCTGGCGGCTGGTCATGGACGGCCAATCGACGGGTGGGTTGCTCATGCCGTTTGCGGTGATGACCGCCATGGGACTTGTGATGTTTGTGATTGGCTCGATGATGTTTCGGAAACGATTTGCGTAATGACCTCGCCCTGAGTGGAGCGCAGCGTAGACGAAGGGCACGTTGAAAATACGCTTCGTCTGCGGACTACGTCCTCCGCTCAGCGCGGGTATGGAGACTACTCTATGAGAATTTTAGACCTGGCCCTCAAAGACCTTTCCCAGATGTTGCGTGATAAACGCTCGCTGTTATTCCTTGTTGCCATGCCGATCGTATTCACGTTCTTTATGGGGTTTGCCTACCGCGGTGGCAGTGATGAAAACGTGGATCATCGAATTCCATTGGCAGTGGTTGACCCTGAACCTGACGCAATTTTGAACAAAATGCTTGTTGGACGGTTGGACCTCTCGGAAGAGGTCAGAATTGAACCCATGAGTGAATCGGATGCCATGGACGCGTTCCATAAAGGCGATGTCGCTGGGGTGTTGGTGTTCCCTCAGGGCTTCAGCGAACAAGCCTCGGCGGGTCGCGAAGCAGACGCGCAGTTGAAACTGATCGCGGACTCAACCTCCGCGCAGGGACAGTCCCTGTACCAGCTGCTGCGAGTCCCGATATCCCAGTTGATGAGCGCGGTGGAGATCAGCCACGAGACAACCGATATTGTTGGCGCGCCAGATCCATCCGCTGAACAGAGCGCGGCGTTCGAGCTGGCCTGGGGCAAGTGGGATGTGAGATCACGCCTGCCGCTGGTCAAAGTGGAAATGGCTGTTGCAAACGAAGAGGAAGACTGGACGGGCGGGAATCCGTACAACCAATCGTCTCCTGGAATTCTGCTGCAGTTCGCGATCTTTGGACTGGTGACCTCTGCACAGATCCTGGTACAGGAACGCAAGAACCGCACGCTGCAGCGTTTGATCACGACCGCCATGCGCCCGTGGGAGATCGTCGCGGGACATATGCTGGCGATGTTTGTAATTGTCTTTCTGCAAACTGTGATGCTCGTCCTGTTCGGGCAGTGGGTGTTGAAAGTGGATTACCTGCGCGAACCATTGGCTGTCTTATTGGTGGGCATCGCATTAGGCTTATGGGTTTCAGCGATGGGACTCTTGATCGGTGTGATTGCCAGGGAGGAACAGCAGGTTATTTTGTATTCGATGATCGCCATGTTCCTGTTCTCAGCGCTTGGCGGCACATGGTTCCCACTGGAATCGAGCAGCGGCGCGTTTGCAACCGTTGGCAGGCTCATGCCGTCCTCCTGGGCGATGACCGGGTTGCAGAATATCCTGATCCGCGGGCTGGGGCTTGCATCCGTTTTGATGGCGGCTGGAATCCTATTTGCATACGCACTCGGCTTCTTCGTTCTGGCTGTCTGGCGATTTCGACGGATGGAAATGTAAGACTGTTCATATGACCAACCTTGTCCGTGTGAATACCCTGTCCCAGTGGATAGGGGAAAACCCCTCCAACGCATGAGGCAATATGCTTCCGGCTGCGTATACTAATCATAGAAATCACAAGGAGGTTTCGTATGAACGTCAGTAGATCAAGTCTCTTTTGGGGGGTGTTATTGATCGGCGCAGGCGCGCTGGCGCTGGCAGATCAGTTCGGCTAGGCTACATCGAAGATCTTTCACCGATGGTCGCCATGATGTCGGCCTCCGACTCAGCGGGTGCCAGCGCAGGTGGAGGTGAGGCAGGCGGCGCTTCCGGCGGCGGATCGAGCGGCGCAGGCTAAAGACTTTACCTAATTGACCTATCCACTTGACTAGTACAAGACTCTCCCAGTGATGGGGAGTTTTTTTGTCTGGTCACTTATACTTGGCAGCAATCACGCCATATATGCGGCCCATCTGGTGCTTGTCGAAGTAAAGGATATCCATGTGATGAAGCCAATTTCCATTGACCGCAGCAAATACGGCAACATGGATAACTGGCCTGCCGTCGATAAAATCGAGAACGGTAGGAAATAGCAGCTGATGTTGAATTGGATGCAGGGAACATTCTCAAACAGGAAAATACCATGTCACAAACCCTTATCTCACTCTCTCTCTGGCTGCACTCGCTCGCAACCATTATCCTGATCGGGCATTATCTGCTGCTCTGTATTCTCTACCTGCCCGCTATGAAGAAAAGCTCCCTGGATGTCAGCGGCCCCATCCTCAGCGAAATCTCCAAACAGAGTCGCCGCTGGATGTATGCGTCGCTGCTCACATTTATGATCACGGGTATATACCTGATGTTTGCTGACCCCAATTATATTGGCGTGGGTGACTTCGGAAATCTCTGGAGCATCATGATGCTTGTCAAGCACATCCTGATCGTGGGCATGATCGGCGCGGGCTTCTTCTTCAATGCCATTCTGCGAGTCGGGCCGATGTTAAGTTCACGGAATGGGGCAGAGCAGGCGTTTG
>JANMSY010000478.1:0-9065 GCA_031389865.1 Anaerolineales bacterium
TCCAGCTGATTTTGCTTCCCTTGAATACAGTTTTGGGGATTCATGATGTGACCTTCTTCGATGGACGAACCGGGCCGCTCTTTTTGATCCTGGCTCCCTTTACCCTTCGGTTTCTTCTCCTGCGTCCGCGTCAGGACTCAGCCCAGGGCTGGTCGCTGCGGGCGATTGTTGTTTTCGTACTTCTAAGCTTTGCCGCGTGGACTGTGGGTGTCATCAACTCAGCCGCTTTGTGGCAGGCACGGCTGCTCTTCCCTGCACTGATATTATTCGCGATCCCAACTGCGCTGGCCTGGGATTCGCTGAAACAGTTTGACACCTCAAGGTTCAGAATTAGCTTTCTTGTCAACGCGCTGATTGCAGCCGTGATCGCATTAACCATTTTCGATAATGGAATCTTCGTGCTGCAACGCAACCCACTGGCTGTGGCACTTGGAGCCCAAAGCCGTGAAAAATATATAGAGCGGATCAATCCGTCATACGCCGCGTTGATGAAGCTCATGCATGGATTACCCCCAGATGCACGGGTATACAGTCTCTTTGAGCCGCGCACGTACGGTCTCCCGCGTCAGACTCAGGCCGACCCAATCATTTATAATTTTGCTCATGACGTATATCTTTATGAAAGCTCCGATGCGATCATCAGGCACTGGAAATCAGAACAATATACCCACATCATCATTTATCAAAGAGGATTGGACTTCATGGTTGATTCCGCATCGAGCAAATTTACTCCAACCACTCAAAATCTCCTCCAGGAGACTCTCAGAAAGTTAACACGAATCGCCGAGACGCCGGACGAAGTCTATTCCGTTTACAAAATCCCATAAAATCCCGATGGAGAAAGTCCATGACTGATATGCAACCTGCACCAGATCGATCTTTTCTTTCGCGAGTATTTCTTTCACCCAATGAGCCGCGTCTGCGGGCAGGCTGGCGGCTGCTGCTCCAAACCATGCTGCTTTTCATACTTGCCATAATCATCGGCATTCTCGCGGGATTTCTCGGTCTGTCTGGCGGAGCGGTCAGCGTATTTGACCAGATCTTTAACTTTATCCTGATCACGGGATCCGTGTATATTGCCCGCCGCTGGCTGGATAAACGGTCTTTTGAAAGCCTGGGCTTAAAATTAAGCCGACAGACCCTCGTTGATATCCTGGCAGGTATCGGAATAACCTTTCTGCAAATGGGCTTTATTTATGTCCTGATGCTCGTACTCGGCTGGCTGACGTTCGAAGGTTTCGCGTGGGAATTTGATCCCATGGCGACCGTTGTACAAAACACTCTTTTATTCTTTGTCGCCTTCATCTTCGTTGCCTGGAACGAAGAGCTGCTCTCGCGCGGGTATCATCTGCAAACCATCGCCAGCGGACTCAATCTATTCTGGGGCGTGACGATCTCCTCTGCAGTGTTTGGCCTTCTTCATCTCGGCAACCCCAACGCAACCTGGATCAGTGCGACGGGAATCTTCTTCGCCGGTGTTTTTCTCGCATATGGATACATCCGCACAAGACAGCTCTGGCTGCCGATTGGCCTTCATCTCGGCTGGAACTTCTTCGAGGGCGTAGTCTTTGGCTTCCCGGTCTCAGGCCTGGATATCTACCCATTGACCCGCATCCAGGTCCACGGTCCCGAATTGTGGACAGGCGGCGCATTCGGGCCGGAAGCAGGCTTGATCGTTCTGCCTTCTCTACTTCTGGGTGTAGCGTTGATTTATATTTACACCATAAAGCGGAAAAGCGGGAATGGCATGGAAACCCAGCAGGAAACAAAAACATCCATTTAAAGCCCATGCAGGAACCCGTGCTCAAATCGAGGTAACAACCCGGGGTCATGGACGTTAATAGAGTTGTGGCACGAAAGGAGCGACTATGCAAGGAATGGTTGAAGACCCTGTCTGCGGCATGCAAATAAACATCGATACTGCGCCAGCCCAATCTGTATTGGACAACGAGTTCTATTACTTCTGTTCCCAGGGCTGCAAGGAAGCCTTTGACAAAAACCCGGAATTGTATCTTTTCCCGGAAGACGAAGACGGAAAAACCACCCCGGGATAGCAGCCTACCCGGGTATCAAACGCCTCGTGGACCTTCATCCACGAGGCGTTTGATTTACTGAATCTACAAAAGAGTCGGAATCCTATGAGACTTCCGATGTTGGAATGTTATGTTCCTTCTTCCCATGAACCCAAATACTTGACCTGCTCCGCGGTGAGCGTATCGATCTTGATGCCCATCGCTTCAAGCTTGAGGCGGGCGATTTCCTTGTCAATGTCCACCGGCACCGAGTACACCTTCTTCTCGAGTTTGTCCGCGTTCTTCGCCATGTATTCAGCGGAGAGCGCCTGGTTGGCGAATGACATGTCCATAACGGCGGCAGGGTGACCTTCGGCGGAAGCGAGGTTAATGAGTCTCCCTTCGCCGAGGATGTTGATCTTGCGTCCGTCCTTGGTTGTGTATTGATCCACAAATGGGCGGACAAGACTCGGGTCGCCCACACTCATATTCCTCAAGGCAGGGATGTTGATCTCCACGTTGAAGTGACCGGAGTTGGCAACGATTGCTCCACTGCGCATGGCTTCAAAATGATGTCCGTCGATCACGTTGATATCACCGGTGACGGTGCAGAAGAAATCGCCGATCTTCGCCGCTTCAGCCATCGACATAACCTGAAAACCATCCATGACCGCTTCGAGAGCCTTCATGGGGTCGACTTCTGTGACGATCACCAGCGCGCCCATGCCCCGTGCGCGGGAGGCGAGACCGCGTCCGCACCAGCCGTACCCTGCCACCACGAAATTCTTACCAGCCAGCAGGACATTCGTGGCGCGGATAATGCCGTCAATAGTGGATTGGCCTGTACCGTAGCGGTTATCGAACAAGTGCTTGGTCAGGGCGTCGTTCACCGCGATGACCGGGAACTTCAAGACGTTATCTGCTTCCATCGCCTTGAGGCGGATGACGCCTGTTGTGGTTTCTTCGGTACCGCCGATGACACCTTTCAATAACTCACTCCGTTCCTCACTTGAAAGGCCGCGCGCCCAGCTTGCGAGAGAAGGCTCGAGGTTGTCAAAACGTCCCATCTCGATGAAGAATAATGAAGAAACCAGGTCTGCGCCATCGTCCATGGTCATGTGAGGCTTATGCTCAAGCGCCGCACGAATGTGCTTGAAATAAGTCATCTTATCTTCGCCCTTGATCGCGAATGTGGGAATCTCGAATTGATTCACCAAAGCGGCGGCGACGTCATCCTGAGTGGAGAGCGGGTTCGAAGCGGTAAGGACAATATCAGCCCCACCATCCTGCAGCGTGACCATTAAGTTGGCTGTTTCAGTCGTTACATGCAGACAAGCCGAAACGCGCAATCCCTTGAGTGGTTTCTCCTTCTTGAAACGCGCACGGATCTGACGCAGAACGGGCATCTCATGCTCGGCCCAATCCATGCGACGGCGTCCACCTTCTGCCTGATTCAAATCTTTTACATCGTAGTTACTCATTAGTGCTCCTTTAATTTTTACCTGTTGGTCGAGTAGGACAAGCGGTTTTCCCGGCCGTATCAAGACCAACTTGTTACAGAATAAATTTTTAACATGTGGTCTCCATATTGCCTTTCGCAACAGGCGCTCAAGGCTCCTGGACCAGCATATTACTTTCTATTTGATAAGTTCGTCCAGTTTGCCGGCATCATCGAAGTGTCTTCGAAAGCGTTCAACAAATTCCTGCCTTGAATAATCATGGCTCTGCGGACCGCGTTGTTCAAGACAATAGACAGCGGCAAGCGAGCCAATTTCACCACATAGCTTCCAATCGAACCCGTGCGAATAGCCTGCCAGGAAACCACCGCGGAAGGCATCGCCAACACCTGTGGGGTCTATGACTTCATCTTCCGGAACTGTCGGGATGTGGACACTGTCTCCACCGGAGTACAAGTCTGCGCCATTCTTACCGCGCGTAATTACCAACACTTTTACATGGTCAAGGATTTGGTCGAGGCTCAATCCCGTTTTCTTGGAGATGAGCCCAAACTCGTAATCATTGCAGAACAGGAAATGTGCGCCTTCCATATCACGAGCCAACTCATGCCCTTCGAGGCGAAGGACCTGCTGGCTCGGATCATACAGGTAGTCAATTCCCAACTCGCGGCACTCTGCCGGGAATTTCATCATTGCTTCGGGTGCACTGGGGGAGACAATCACGAGGTCAGGTTTCTGAGCCAGCTCCTTCAAAGATTGACTCGAGGAATAAGCCATCGCGCCTGGGTAGAACGAAGCGATCTGGGCGGAAGCATGGTCCGTCGTCGCGAAGAACGAGGCAGTGAATTCGCCAGGAACCACTTTCATCAGCGATGTATCCACACCTTTGGCATCGAGCCAGGCGCGGTACTCCAGGAAGTCCTCGCCAACAGTCGCCATGACACGCGGCTTTTCACCGAGCAACGCCATGGTATAGGCGATGTTTGGCGCGATACCGCCGCGTTGTTTAGACATGGAATCTACAAGGAATGAAAGGCTGATGGAAGCCAGACGCTCAGGAAGGATTTGTTCCTGAAAGTGACCGGGAAACGTCATCAGATAATCGTATGCTACAGAGCCGGTAAGAAGAATATCCATTGAACCTCTGATTGCGAGTAAAGTAATTGTTTCTTCCTCAGGACTCGCAATGACGATATGTATTCGCAGTAAAAGGCGCACTCATACGAGTGCGCCATATTCAGCGGCAAAAGTTTATCATGGCATGACTGTATTGTCTAGAAATTAAGATTACAGAAATCTTTTTCAGAACCCGCTTCCAAAGCGGCTCTGTAATGATTGAAAGCTTTGAAACGCGAGGAAACCAAACAGAAATGCCATATAAATACTTCCAAAAAAGACCAGGCCTGCAACTGCAACGACGCCACCTGCGATGACCGACAGCCAGAGTGATTTACGTATGCCATCACGCGGATCATATTGCAGGAGGGCATAACGCGCCACATTACCTCCATCCAATGGATAGACCGGCACAAGGTTGATCAATCCCCAGAAGATATTTACCGAAAGCAGCGTGATGACAAAAAGATTCAGGAACGCGCCCCCAAACGGAAGCGACGGCGAGGGTAGGGGTATGAATCCCAGCAACCAGTTCACCGTGGCAGAACCACCAGCAGCAATCACAGCACCCAGTACCAGCGCGGCAAAGAGAAATCCCGAGAACGGACCAGCAAGCGAGATAAGGATCTCCTGGCGCGGACTCAACGCGACATTCGCCCAGGTCCTCCCCCATGAAACCTGTTCCGGTATGGTCAAACCACCCATAAAGTGAAGCACGATGGATGACCGCTGGCCATAACGACGAAATGCAAATGCATGTCCCAACTCGTGGATGAGGATGGACACAAAGACAACCACCACCCAAATAACAGTATACAGCAGGTTATTGGCAGAGAAACCAAAAAGAAAAGCGATCAACCAAAATAGAGGATGAACGCGAACAGGGATTCCCGCAATGGAAAACTGCAGATCGTAACGAGTCGCAGGAGGAACTTGAAACAAACCCATTTATTCTCCCATGACTGCCTTCCGCAGGTTGATTTCAAATGGCGGGTAGATAACGCCATTTTCTGTAACAATTCCTGTGATCAATCGGTTGGGTGTGACGTCAAACGCGATGTTGCGGGCTTCTGCCTCGATGGGCGCGACGCGTTCTCCGTGAAACTGGATCCCCAACACTTCTTCAGGGTCGCGTTCCTCGATGGGGATCAGATCGCCATGCGCGAGCGACAGGTCAACCGTGGAGGTGGGAACCACGGCATACGCAGGGACGCCATTATCATGCGCTGCAAGCGATAGCATGTAGGTGCCAATCTTGTTGGCAACGTCGCCATTCGCAGCGACGCGATCCGCACCAAACAGGACTTTTTGCGCCCTGCCTGCCTTCAGGAAGTAACCGGATGTATTGTCACTGATGATCTCATAGGGGATTCCGTATTGGTCCAGTTCCCAGGCTGTGAGACGCGAGCCCTGCAAACGTGGACGGGTCTCATCCACGAGGACATGAATTCGTTTGCCCTGTTCGTGCGCGGTGCGGATGACGCCCAACGCGGTACCCCAATCAACGGTGGCCAATGCACCGGTGTTGCAATGATGGATGATGGTATCGCCGTCGTTGATCAGCGCTGCACCATGTTCTGCCATACGTTTGTTGATTTCCACGTCTTCATCGGCGATACGTTGGGCTTCCTTAAGGACAGATTGGCGAAGGCTGTCGGCATCTGGGAGAGACTGGAGAGTGGAGACTTTGTTGAGGATACGATCTATGGCCCAGGCGAGATTGACGGCAGTGGGACGCGCGGCTTTCAAAGTAGTGGCAGAGGCCTGTAGATCGGCAAGCAGGTCGCGGCTGGTGGTAGACGTGGATTCGTATCCCGCAAGCGCAAGCCCGAACCCGGCCGCGGCTCCAATCGCTGGCGCGCCGCGTACCACCATATCCGTGATGGCTTTTGCAACCGATTTGTGGTCGGTGTACGAGACGATCTCGAAGCGACCAGGCAAAATGCGCTGGTCAATCATTTTTAGCTGGTGATCTTCCCAAAATACTGTTCTCATGAAGTGGATTCTACTCTGAAATCGGGATTATCCAAGCCTTAACATCGGGAGCAAAACATGCAATAATTCAACTGCACTGCTTTGATAGCGATCATCAAAAAACCTGGTGCACTTTTCAGGTTGTTATAATGCCCACGGTCACAAATTGCGCTTTCCCACCTTTGAAAAAGCGCAATTTGTGACCGCCCTGGGTATAGGATGGATAACCAGATAAATGAACTTAACAACTCTCATCAGCATCCTCGGCTGGACCGGCTCGGTTTTATATCTCGTTGCGTATGGCCTGGTCTCCATGAAAAAGACGGAAGGCGACTCGGTTTTGTATCAGGGCATCAACATCGTCGCAGGTGTTATGCTTGTCATTTACACGCTTTCTCTGGGTGCCTACGCAACGACAGGTCTCAACGCGGTTTGGGTTACTATCGGTTTAATTACCCTGGGTCGCAAATGGCTTACACGCAGTTGAATCCGCGCCACACAAAGGATGCGCGAGTCGAGGAAATTTCGCGTGACTCAACGCATTATCTCTTATCCATCCCCGCGGGAAAAGCGGATAACTATCGCCTTGCCCAGCTGGATGACTACACGAAAACCCAAAGAGGCAACTTCCCCCTGCGCTTTCCCCTCAGCCTCAGCCTGTCCGCGCGGACCTCAAGCGACTCCATCCCTGGAACGTGGGGATTCGGATTTTGGAACGATCCGTTTGGGTTATCTCTTGGGTTTGGAGGAAATCCGTTGCGGTTGCCTGCGCTGCCAAATGCTGTCTGGTTTTTCGGGGCATCGGAGGAGAATTATTTGTCGTTTCGCGAACTAGGCCGGGATGACCCTGGCGCTACGGTCCACGGGAATGGTTTTTTAGCGCAATCGTTTCGTTCGCCGACGTTTCATCCGCTGTTGATTCCTGCCGGTCTGGCTCTCCCCCTTTCGCGCAAGATGACACGTCGATTAATGGGAAAGGTCATTGAGGATGAGGGAATTCGCCTTAGCGTGGATCCAACTCAATGGCACAGATACAGGCTTGATTGGCGCGAGCAACGGGTGTCATTCGAAGTGGATGACGTGCAGGTGTTTGAGTCGCAGGTGAGTCCGAATCCACCACTGGGATTGGTCATCTGGATCGATAATCAATACGCGGCGTTCACCCCTGAGGGAAAGATTGGATTTGGCGTGTTGGAAAATCCCGACCCTGTGTGGTTGGAGATCAGGGATCTCGACATTAAATAAGAACGACCTCGACGGTGTCGAGGTCGTTTGTGTATCAGGCTTTCTTTGCCTTCGCCATTAGCATCCGAACCACTGCGATGGCAAGACCAATGCCAAGGACGATCGCTCCGAGCCAGTTTACTGAAAATGGAAGCTGGATGGGAAATTTGCGGAAGATAGTATCGAGCAGAACTCCAAGGATAAAGAGGCCGCCGAAGGAGCGGTTGTGATAGAAGCAGAAGCCCGAAAACCAGGTAGGCCAGAAGGCTTCAAATCCCTTTGGTGGGCCATCGGGACGAGGCTTGCTAAGCACCATAACTGCATAGAGAGCACGCTGGGCGGCGAAGAGGATAAGCAGCATGAACGTGCTGAAGTATCCTGTAGCAACAAGATAGATCACAACCGCGTAGGCAATGACTATCGCGGCGATATTAACGTAGCGGGCAAAGGTCTGCCCCACACGGACGGGGAATGTCCCCACGCCCTTTTGCCTGTCATCCACCATCTTGTCAATGTGCTTACCTACGTTGATGCTTGCCACGCTGAGACCAAACGGGATGCCCGCCAGGGCCACCTTCCACAGATTGGACATCTCACCCCCGCTGCCAAGCGCGAGTACGAAATACACGCCTGCAATCATGATGGGTCCCCAAATGAGGAAGATGGCGAGTTCACCCAGCGCCCAGTATTTTAGAGGCCAGGTGTAGAACAATAGTATGAGCGCGCCAAAAACGAACAGACCAATGACCTGCGGATTGAAGTTGGTATAGAAAAGCGCGTAGATTCCTGCGAGTGTGGCGATCACACCACTGGTAATGAACCAGCGGATCTGCTGCGACTTGCTCCAGAAACCCTGCACGAGCGGATGGACGCCGTACTGCGTGCGGAAATAATTGTCGTTGTCCACGCCGCGTGAGTAATCGGTGTAATCGTTGAGCAGGTTATTCGTGCCGTGTGCAATGAAGAGGCCGAGCGTGAGGATAATCCATGGGAGCCAGGCAAAATTATTGTCGCGCCACGCCAGCAAGCCCGCGATGATACAGGAATAGATGGTCACGGTGGTTACGGCTGATCGTGTGGCGATCAACCATTTGGAGATGACATCCAGCGTTTCCCACTCTTTTTTGTCATCCATCTTGATCAGTTCCCATGCGGCCTTGCGCCACATTGCAAAGTTAATGTTCATACTTCTCCTTCTACGTTGATTCAAAATATAGGTATTAACCTATGAGAAAACTCTCCCGGACAAATTATACTATTATTTGTGAAATGAGATACAATC
>JANMSY010000491.1:0-1799 GCA_031389865.1 Anaerolineales bacterium
CCCTTTTGTTTGGTTACTTGTATTTTGGGCAAGCAAAATAAAGTAACCTGCTGCCGGGCAGCCCCGGCATCTAAGCATCTGCGCGTAGCGCACACAAAACTCAGCATCACTTGTAACTATCAGTACAAATACCTATAGTAGCCAAGCCGTTATAACCTTCAACAAAAGGAACCCGCAGAACTCATGTCAATTCCTGACTACCAAACATTAATGCTCCCTGTGCTTCGCCTGGCATCAGATATAGAAGAACATAGGTTCAGAGATTCCATAGAGTCGCTAGCAGTTGAGTTTCTACTGTCCGATGAAGAGCAAAACGAATTATTGCCCAGCGGGAACCAAGCTGTGTTTAATAATCGTGTCGGCTGGGCGCGTTCCTATTTAAAACAAGCAGGGCTACTAACCTCGCCGAAGCGTGGTTATTTTCAAATCACTGAGCAAGGGCTCAAACTATTATCGGAAAATCCTGCAAAAATTAATGTTTCCTTATTGGAGCGATACCCTGAATTCCAGGCGTTTAGAAATCGCAAAAAAGACGCATCAAAAAACAACGAAGTAAATACTTTCATCGAAATAATTGCCAGTGAAACACCTGAGGATGCCTTGGCTTCAGCCTATCGGACATTGCGCAGAAACTTAGAAGATGAAATCTTGATTTCAGTTAAAGATTCTGCACCATCGTTCTTCGAACGACTTGTCGTGGATCTTCTCGTAAAAATGGGCTACGGAGGAAACAGACAAGATGCGGGTCGCGCACTCGGCAAGAGTGGTGATGGCGGGATTGATGGGATCATAAATGAAGATCAATTGGGCTTAGACGTCATCTACATCCAAGCAAAACGCTGGGAAGGCACGGTAGGGCGGCCAGAAATTCAGAAGTTTGCCGGAGCACTACAGGGACAACGAGCGCGAAAAGGGGTATTTATAACCACGTCCAATTTTTCTAAAGAAGCCTTGGATTACGTATCAATGATCGATTCAAAAATCATATTGATTGGTGGCGAGAGATTGGCCGCTCTGATGGCAGAACATAACGTTGGCGTATCAATTGTTGGGAAATATGAAGTCAAGAAAATAGACTCGGATTATTTTGACGAGAAATAAAGTTCTAGCAAATCATCTCCCCGCCAATCCAACCAGAAACCATGGGGGCAGAGTCGAATTAAATTTTTTACCTCTGAATCTAACCAAATTGCCCAGATGAAACTTTGACTGTTGATACTCCTCACAGTATCCTTTGGCTATGAAAGTCAACGATATATTGGCTCGTTTGCAGGAGGATGGCTGGTATCTTGTCGCGACTCGCGGTAGCCATCGTCAGTTTAAGCACCCGGCAAAACCTGGCCGCGTTACCGTTGCCGGGAAACCGAGCGATGATCTAGCCCCCGGAACCCTTAACAGCATCCTGAAACAAGCCTGCCTCAAATAGGAGCTTATGCATGCGATACGCCGTCGTCATTGAAACCGCAGAGAACAACTACTCCGCCTATGCGCCAGACCTCCCTGGCTGCATCGCAACCGGCGCCACCTTTAAGGAAGCCGAAATGCAAATTCGCGAGGCCATCGAGTTTCATATTGCAGGGCTTCGCGAAGACGGCTTGCCTCTTCCTCCAGCCACAAGCCAGGTCGAATACATTGAAATTGCTGCCTAAAAGGGATACCCGTTGATCCGGCACGGATGTGACTTAGGCAATGGCATTCACTGAAATTGAAATCCAGAGATGCAAGAAGCTGGTTGCCGCCTTCATTGAGAAACGGCGACCACCGCCCCATATTCGACCGCAATTGGATCTGGGATTCAG
>JANMSY010000529.1:0-1901 GCA_031389865.1 Anaerolineales bacterium
AGTCAAGTCGCTCCCGCAATTTTTCGAGCCGCAGGGGAATGTACATTCCACTGCGGCTATGACAAAGAGTCTTTGTACTTACACCTGGTTCTGATGCCAAGTGAGCCAGGTTATCCTCCGGTGAGGGGGGGAATCCCAAACGTCCGGCTCAAGAAGACGGCCATCTGGTCACGTGATACGGCTGTGGTGGGACAATACAGGCTGGGTGTGGCACTGCAGCCAGCTGTGATCCCCTCGGCTGCCAGCTGCTCGATCCAGGCAGCTGCCCAATGGTCCGTGGGCACATCCTCGAACACTCCTGTGGAGGTAGGGGGGAGATAGCTGGAACCGTGCTTGGCTCTCAACAGGAAGACTGCCATCTGGTCGCGTGTCACGGTGGTGGTGGGACAATACTTCAGCGGACTGGTGCTGCAGCCGGAGGTCACGCCTGCAGCATACAGCCCTTCGACATAGTTCCACGCCCAATAAGTGCTGGGCACATCCTCAAAGCTGCTGCCGATGACGGTGTTTCCGGTCACCGTAATGCCTGCGGGTTCCTGGAGCCAGACTTCATTGAACAGAGTATTATATGAAATCACCATGTTCCTATTCAACTCGCTGGTGATGGAAATGGCTCTGCCCTGTCCGCTGGGTATGTAATTCCGGGTGATGGTTATGTTTGTCAGCGTCCCACCAAGTTCACTGTCAAATGCTCCGATTCCCTTTCCACAATTCCTGATCGTGTTGCCAGATACCACTACATCATGCATTTGTGCTCCCCAACCCGAGTATTCTTCTTCTGCCAAACCGATAGCAGTGGCTCTTGTTCCATCCAGTCGCAGACGTGCGCCGGTGCAATAGACCAGGTTGTTTTCCACGGTGGTATACGGTGAATTGTCCACATAGATGTTGGGGGCAAAGTTGTCGTAGACCGTGTTGTTTCGCACAACAACATTCACACCGCGCGTGATGGCAATACCTTCGCCGCAATTATTGAACACGGTATTGCCATCAATGGTAATGTGTTCACCGCCGATCCCAACCTTCAGTGCGCTTGTATAGGAGCCGGCCGCGCCGCACGTACCGATGCCGTTGCCGGTGACGTTGTCGTGCAGGATGTTATTTTTAACAGTTATATATTTGCCAGGGATGGCGATCCCGACGTCTGTGGCGCCGGTAATCTCAAAATTCGAAACAGTCATATAGCTGCCGCTTATCCTTATACCCGTCTGTTGTGATGCCTGCATGTTGAGGATGGTTTCATTCCCGATCACAGTAATGGGAGCGGCTGCCGTGCCGGAATTTGAAAGGATCAATGGTTCGTAATACATGCCCGGCATGACCTGCAAGGTCGTGCCGGGTGTCAGGACAGAAACAGCCCTGGCAAAGGTCTTGAACGGCGATGATCTGGACCCTGAGTTGCTGTCACTGCCGGTCTTGCTAACATAATAAACGTTCGAGGTCTGCAGTGCAGTGCCTGACGCGGCGGATGCCTGTGCCTGGGAGGAAACTCCTACTGCCAGGGCAAGCGCCACCCCAAAATGTATCAGTCGATAGAGTATCGTATTCATTTTTCTCCTTGGTAAGGTTTTGTTGACTCCGCGCCACGAAGTTTTGTTCCATAAAGGTAACATCTCATGCAGAACGAACTTATCAAAAATGGGTCACGTCGCCAGACATTTTTGTAAGCCGCGCGATCCATATTCTTATATTGATTTAAGTTAGATTGGGCGATGCTTAAAAATCAGAAATGTTTCCCGCCATATGTGGGTGAGATATAAATATTCGGGCCCCTCTATTGCACATTTACCGCCTGAGGAATTAATCTTATGATTGCACAACATTTTTGTCAGGTGTTTCTTAATACCGCTGGATGGTCATGCATACTTCAAAGATGAGCCTGGCAAAATATTCTTTGGCGA
>JANMSY010000537.1:0-2391 GCA_031389865.1 Anaerolineales bacterium
CGTCCTGATCGAACTCAAGAACGATGCTTTCCGGCATGAAAACCTGGGGCAGCTCAACAGCTACGTTGCCTGCTATCGCCAAACCCAAATGACCGAAGGGGACAATCCGCCGGTCGGCATTCTTCTCTGCACCCGCAAGAACCACGCCCTGGTGGAATTCGCCCTGTCCGGAATGGACAATGCCCTGTTCGTGTCGCATTATGAGGTGGAACTGCCGAAGAAGGATGAAATGGCAGCGTTTCTTGACCGGACGATTGTGGAGTTGGGAGGCGGAGATGAGTGAGTGGCCCATTGCCAGAATTTCTGAGATAGCAAAGAAAATCACGATTGGGCCTTTTGGTTCTCGTATGAAAAGCGACTGCTATGTCCCCGATGGCGTCCCAGTTATTCGCGGCACAAATCTTACAGGAGGCAAAACATTTTCTGGTAACTGGGTTTTTGTTTCTGAACAGACTGCTGACACATTGGGCAATTGCTGCGTCTCTGCTGGTGATCTGGTATTTCCACATCGTGGCTCAATTGGTGAGGTCGGAATCGTCACGGATGAGTTCCCTCGTTACGTAATGTCTTCGAGCTTGATGAAACTCACCTGCGACCTTTCAAAAGCGGAGCCAATATATGTCTATTACTTCTTTAAGTCGAAGCAGGGCAGGCATGAACTTCTGAAAAATGCGTCTCAAGTAGGAACACCTGGAATTGGTCAACCATTAAGCTCACTCAAGAGCATCGAAATCCCACTCCCGCCGCTGCCCGACCAACGCGCCATCGCCCGAATCCTCGGCGACCTGGACGATAAAATCGAACTCAACCGTCAGATCAGCCAAACTCTCGAACAGACGGCTCAAGCCATCTTCATGAGCTGGTTTGTCGATTTTGAGCCGGTCAAAGCCAAGATCGGTGCCAAAGCCGAAGGACGCGACCCCGAGCGAGCCGCCATGTGCGCCATCAGCGGCAAGACTGATGCTGAACTTGACCAGCTTCCCTCCGGACAACGGCAACAACTCGCAGCAACCGCCGCCCTTTTTTCCGATGAGTTTGTTGAGTCGGAGTTGGGGTTGATTCCGGAGGGGTGGTCTTCGATTTCGCTATATGATTCAGCGACATTTATCAATGGCGCAGCATTTAACACCAAGGACTTTTCGCTAAAGCAGGAAGGTCTTCCGATTGTTAAGATAGCAGAACTTAAATCGGGCATTTCAGACCAAACAAAATTTACCGAAAGTACTTTTCCGCAAAAGTATCAGATCGACAATCACGATGTACTGTATTCATGGTCGGGCAGTCCGAACACGTCCTTAGAAGTATTCAAGTGGTTTGGCGGTAAAGGGTGGCTCAATCAACATATTTTTAAGGTGGTTACAAAAGCAGTCGCTGCAAAATACTTCGTATTCTATCTGCTGTGCTTGTTGAAGCCACGCCTTGTAGCCATTGCAACAGACAAACAAACAACCGGCCTAGGCCATGTAACTGTGGCAGATATGAAGCGTCTTAAGATTCCTTACCCAGATAAGGATCTACTCAATGCTTTTGGATGTATTGTCAGCCCAATCTATGAAGAAGGCTCTCAAATTGAAATTCAATCTTATACGTTAAGAAATATCAGAGACGAACTGCTTCCCGTTTTGCTCTCGGGAGGATTTGCAAATCCGACTACTACCGTGTCAGCGAGGGACGCTAAGTGAGCAATCGATGGGTAAAAGACAACAAGGACTTGATAGACCGTGTTGAGCAAATACTACAGGCTGCATATGGTGAAAATGCTGAACTACACCCCGCTCTAAATGAGGACGACCCACTAAAAATCCCCAGTCTTAACCCAGATAGGGAGCCTTACGAAATTGAACGGAGTGAAGCACTGTTCTGGGTTGATCGTCCGGCATACTATGAGGAGCTAGACTTTTGCCTGCTGAAACACCACGAAACAGCCATCCAGCATTTAAAGGCGAATGAACTCGTACCAGTATTTCATGATCTTGTTGACGCTATAAAGCGAAGACGTATTGCACCGTTTATTGGGGCGGGAATGTCACACCCTGCAGGGTTCCCCCTTTGGGGCGCTGCAATGAAGGATATACTTAGTCGCATGACCGGCATAAGCTCTGATGCGGTCACGTCAGAGATAAAAAAGTTCAATTATCTCAAAGCTGCACAGATGTTATGGGATCATGATTCAAGCCAGGTCAAAAATTACGTTCGCAATAAGTTTGATAAGCGGCAAATTTCAAAAGACAGCGTTTGCGGACCGATTACCTTACTGCCTAAAATCAGCTACGGATGCCTAATCACCACAAATTTTGACTCAATAATTGAGGAAGTTGTCGGTCGCGGAAGTTTGGACGGATACATGCACGGTCTTCAACAAGGGAATAAATTTGTTCCAAAGCTGATCAA
>JANMSY010000539.1:0-4656 GCA_031389865.1 Anaerolineales bacterium
CAGCGCGCGCCGGTCGCGTTTTGCAACACGTGCCGCATCGGCTTCTTTAGCTTCTTTGCGAGCCATGATCGCAATGTGTACATCATTTTCAATGGATTGCGGTAGGCTAAGGCAATATGCTTTCCTGGCATCCGCGTCCTGAAGTAACTCGATCTTCCTAACCGCCTCGTCAACAGTGAGCGACACAACCGGGGCATGAACCTCAGCTGCCGGAGCGACAGGGATTGTCGCTGCCTGGCGTAGCGCCGCTCTCTGCGCGGTATGCTGCCGCTGGCTGGCATGATCGCGCGCATCATTGTTGCGACTGTCCTCCATGAAATCGTAGAATGTTTTGCTGGTATGCATGCCTTTCGTACCTGTCTCGGAATTGCGAACCATGATCTGCTGTTGTAGGCTTTCCAGCTTGGCCTGGGCGGCATCAGCAATTTCTTTATAATGTTCCCTGACATCCGCGTAAGTGGTGTAACGGCCACTACCAATCGCCTTGTATGCAGCCTCACTGTTCTTCCCTGCAAATCCCCAGCGGTAACCGAAAATAACCCCCAGTATTTGTAAAAATACGAATACGAATGCCAGCACGATAAATGTGCCCCAGCCACCATGCCGATCTATATCATTTCCATCCGTCTTGGCCTTATCCTTGACCGCCTGGTTTTGCGCAACATCCGCATCTGGCAGGGCTTGATTGTCTGTCTTTTCCATTGCCATGTTTAAACTATCGGAACTGGCTGGTGTGCTTTTACCGGTAGTGTCCATTTGAAAGGATTTTTCCATCACCTGGCCACGGACGTAAGTAGCAAACACTGCAACGATTACCACAAAGACCATCGTCAGTACGGCGATTTTGTAACTCGCGTCCGTCCCCACGCGATTGGCCAATTGCGTATATCCAGGCTGACCGTCATCGGTCGATTGTGGCTTGGAGATAGACAAGTTACCGGACGTAAACTTGTTCTTGCGGCCGTCCTCAACCCACTCACGGCGCGCATTCTTTATCTTTGTAAACAGATGTAGTTCATGGCCGGCAAAGTGAGTCAGGGCAACAAGAATGATTGAAATCAGGAAAGCAATACCGTAAGCACCGGTTTGTTGCAGATTCTCACTGGCACCAGGCAAGGTATAACCGGCCAGTACATAGCTAAAGCCCATGGCTTCGACGAACACCATAGACACAGTCAGCAACCATATCCAATTCGGGGTCGGCGTGCGCCCATTGTCGCCAGCCTTGGACAGGTATTCGATCTTTTCGTCGAAATCATGCTCATCCTGGATACGAATAAATTTTTTGTAGTCGCGGCACAATGTCGTCTCAGCCTTGAACCAGACGTTATCCGTGTCGCGATTAATGTCCTTTGACAGTGTGGCGATGCGCCCAATCAGTGGAAAGCTCATCCAAGTATTCAGCCACCACCATTTCACTTTTTCCCATAAAGCAACCATGACCACCATGGCGATCATGACACTGACAATACTCCATGCCAACACTGGCGCGGCCGCAAAAAATCCCTTGATTGTTTCGATCAATTGAATGCTCCTTTAACGAATCATTATTGGTTTGAAATCGGATACAAATACACTGCCTTTGCTGCTATAGATCAATTTCCCTGCCTTGGCAGTGGGGCTGCCATCTTCCGGCATCAACACATCCATACACTGCATGCCATGCTCACCCTGTGTAAACACGCGATACAGAAGGCCGTTGCTGCCGTGATAGGTGTTTACCGGCGGGGTCATTGTCACGTCAGGTTTTGGGTTGCGGTTCTGGCCGGGGTTGTAGTTGGCATAAACCTTAAGATTTGGCGCACTGGCAGGTGCCGCACCATCGCGCAGCACGGAAACGCCACTGAGCACGACCAGATTGCCGCTTACCGTATCCTGCCAGGAACGCCCGTACAACCCAGGAAGATACTCGTTGGTAGCGTGGACCTTGCCATTCTTGAATGATTTGACTGTCCCTGCGTTGCGCGGCCTGTCCAGATTGCAACTGCTGATCGGACCGATGTCGCTGGCTTGTGCCTCACTGATCAGCATGAATTTTTGCTTGGCTTTTGCCATTTTCACAAGATTCACTGTCGTATTGGCTGGCGTGGCAAGTGAACCGCCAAAGTCGATGAAGCCGCGCGCAAGTTTCGGCGATCTTGATACAGACTTACTCGCAATTGCCGTTTGCTTGGCCTTGGTCATCTTCGCTACTTTTTGCGTCTTGCCATTTTCGCCGGGCGCTGGCTTGGTAGTAGTAGCAGTAGAAACCGCAGCTACTTTTGTGCTGTCAACAGTTTTCATGGTATTACGTGTTGAATCTACCGGACGATAGTAAGCCGTATTGGGGCGCCGATTCTGTAAATAAAGACTGAAAGTTTCCTCGTTGCTCAAATCGACAATTTCTACACGACGATTCTTTGCTTGCCCCTCCGCATTTGCATTATCCGCTATCGGCAGGGTTTCTCCCGCACCTTGGTAAAACAATTGATCCTCAGCCACTCCCATGGATTTAAAAACCTGGGCAACGTTTCTGGCGCGGCGCTCTGACAAATCGGCGTTGAGTTTAGAACTACCGTTGTCGTCTGTATGGCCGATAAGCAACACGCGTTTTTTTCGCAACTCATCTGACATCTGTTGCTTTTCTTTACTGCTTTTCGCCCCCATCCCTGTTACGACCTGGTCAATGGTGTACTGACGGGCAATCTCCGAAAAGTGTCCTTTCGCATCCGATTGCAGTTCGTCTGATCCGCTCATGAACTGCGGCTTACCTTCTCGATCCACCACGGATACAGACAGCCCTACCTTTTGCCTCGAGCTAGATTCGGCTTGCTGAGAATCGGTGGCGCCGCTCTGTGCCGACGTTGAGTTAGTTGACTCGAAATCAGGTGTTTTTTCAGCCACTGTATCCATGGAAAGAGAAGTCACTTGCATATCCAATCCATGTTTTTTCTGGATTTTGGCCAGTTCACAATGTCGCTTATCAACCTCGGAGCCGATAAATGCGCCCAATGCTCCACCAAATCCAACTCCCAGCGCTGTGGCCAATGTCTTATTTTTTCCATCGGCAACCGCGTAGCCTATCACGCCCCCAAGAATCGCGCCGGTAAATATGCCGATATTGCGAGCGTTATTAGCGCATGGGTCGTCGCTGGCAAATGTCTGCATGAATGTTTCCCTGAAAGACGACTGTCCGGTTTGAGGATTGGTTGTGACGCAACCGCTTAAGGTTAAGGCTGCAATTACCGCAAGCACGATGGGTTTGAGTGAAGTGGAAGATTTCATGAGCTAACCTCTTAATTATTCAAATGTTTTTAAATAATAATTCTATTCATATACTAAACAATATGTATACGTTTTAGATGTCCGCGGTTGAGATTTGCCCCCTGTGCTCTTGCTCCATGTCAGGACTTTTTTGAAGTGACAGGGAGAGGCGATGGAATTGACGGAGTGCAGTTTCATAGAACCGCTTGGTCAGAGTGAAAGCTGATGGAGTAGATTTTTTATTTCTGGATCAAGTTGGCATCTTTGAAGCCTGACCCTGCTGACTGACCCAATTCATAATGATGACATCAAAAAGCGGAGATCAGAGTTACCGGCTAGCGATTCAATGACTGTTGAAAAGGGACCGGCTAATTATCCGCAAAAACAGCCTGTCCCTTTTCTGTCCTCTTTATAGCTGTTAGCTAAATACTTATATCGGTTCCCAGCCAGCTTCATGGGAGAACCTGATTACTCCCTTGTAGGCGATGGGACTCGCCGGGAAATGTTTCTTTAGAAATGCAATCCCCTTGGCATTTAATTCGCCGTCGCCATAGTTGAAGTAAAACAGGGACTCCAATTTGCCGCGACCTTCAATAGCGATGTACATCAATTTGTTGGCCAACGGCGTCACCGAAAAACCTTTTTTATTTAAACTTTCAACCTCGCCAGGCTTGCCTTCCAATTTATCCAGCCAGTAGTTATTTGCCACGGTATTGTAATCTTTCGCATTATACCCACACAGCTTATTGTTCTTGTCGCAATCGAACGAGTAGTGCATCGATACCTGCATCTTGTTAAACAGCTTGTTAAAATCGGCGGCATTCTCAATCCGATCGGAATCAATCGTCATGGATACGCTGACAGAAAACTCTCCCTTGGCGTCCGGTTTTGCACGACTTACTAAAAACGAGCCGGGTCGGGCATAGTTCTTCAGGCTGTTCAGCAGGTCGTCCATGGAATGCTGCGACTTTACCAAGGCATCTACGGCGATAGTATCACCTGTGGCGGTCGTCTTTTCCGTTTCGCCGTCAAGACCTGCATAATACTCTTTAAGCCAGGAGATATCAGCGGTTTTAGCTCCTGCGCCATTCTTGCTTTTCTTGGGGGCGGCTTCTGCAGTTGTGGAAAGCATACACATCACCATTAGAACCGTAATACCTTTTAGAACGAACCGCATTGGCGCCTCCTTATATTTCTGAAAAATGGAATAGGGATCGGCCGATTCTTCACAAAAGCAGCCTGGGGGGCGTAGGGGTTACGACTCAACTTATGACAAAGTCGTGATTTGAGACGTAACCCCTATGCTTTTCCGCTGGTAGCGGCGTAAAACTATGCTTCGGTTTTGGATTGTGCCTGCACTGCATTCACCATCTTCTCGATTTTCTTGTCCGTGTTATGTGCGCTCAACGCAAA
>JANMSY010000565.1:0-3835 GCA_031389865.1 Anaerolineales bacterium
CACGCCCTGCGGGCAGTCAGGCAGTTGCGTGGCTTGCAGTGGGTTCCGTTAAAATGGCGTCATCTCATCCCATCCATGCTACGCGACGGGAACCCACTCGGGAAGAATACCCTCGGGGGCGTTCTCATGCGCAACAAGAAAAAGCACTTGACTAATCGAGCTAAAAGGTGTATCTTTTTTGTAGATACAGAAAGGAGATGTCCTGATGCTCACAAAAGTTCAAAAATGGGGCAACAGCCTTGCTTTGCGGATACCAAAGGCATTTGCCCAAGATGCACAACTGGAGAATAACTCGTTAGTCGAAATTAGCCTCGTCGAAGGTCAAATTATCGTTACGCCTGTCGAAGCACCCAGTTGGACCTTAGATGACTTACTCGCTGGTATTCATAAGAAGAATATCCATCATGAAGTTGATACTGGTTCCGCTGTTGGAAATGAGGTCTGGTGATCTATGGCATATGTTCCTGACAGCGGTGACATCATTTGGATTACGTTTAATCCACAAGCAGGGCATGAACAGGCGGGTCGTCGCCCTGCTTTAGTTTTGTCCCCAGCCGCCTATAACGGAAAAGTTGGCTTAGCAATACTTTGTCCGATTACCAGCCAAGTCAAAGGTTATCCATTTGAAGTTTTGATTCCTGGCGGCTTAGAAATCGGCGGGGCAATATTATCTGACCAGGTAAAAAGTCTTGATTGGAAAGCCAGGAAAGCAGAATTTGGTTGTAAATTACCATCCAGCACTTTTAATGAGGTTGTGCAAAAGTTAAGCACCTTAATTCGTCAGCAGATTCAAAAGCTGTAGTCTTGGAGAAGCAAAAACGCGCAATACAGCGTGCACCGAACCCCGAAGAGCATCGGGCCGTGGTGGGACTGCTGCCCGTAGGGACAGCGTGCGCACGCCCTGCGGGCAGTCAAGCAGTTTTCTTGGCTCGAGGTTGGTTCCGTCAAAGCGGCGTTGTCTCGTCCCGCCCACAAACCCCTAATACAAACCGTTGGATGCTGCCGAATGCCATTTGTGAAAACATTCCTAATATTGGAGTTCCTGCAAAAAAATTGTATAGTGAACCTGTCTACTAACTCAAAATAGTAGAGGTTTGTTGTCTGTTTTCCGTCATGTTCTCAGATCAGTCAGGGTAGGGTTTGGTATACAACAAAAGGAGAGAAAATGAGTGTACTCCGTTTGCAAGGCCTGGCTTTGATATTAAGCGCCGTGAGCTTGTTAATCGGATTATTGGGTCCTCAAAACATTGGGATAATCGGACCTCAAGCCACCATGTTTCTAATCACGATCAGTTCGATTCTATTCATACTGGGCATCCCCGCCATCCATTCAGCTCAACCGACCGGATGGATTGGAATGGCAGGCATTGTTCTGCTGGAATTTGCGGCACTGATCGCTCTAGGATTTCGATTTAACATTGTACCGTGGCCCTCCAGTCTGGGCGATGGCCTGGCCCTGACCAGCGCCGTTGCAGGAATGCTCGGCGCGCTGATCGTTGGCTGGATCACGACCAGAGAACATGTGTTTCCGGCCTGGGCAGGCTGGGCCTTCATGGCGTATGGCCTGCTTAATTTCACTACCGGTCTATTCTTATTCAACTCCCAGTTGGGAATGCTTATCCCGTATCTTCCCATACTGCAGGCAGTGGCGCTGGTCGCTTACGGATATTTTATTTACCGAAAACCAATAACGGCAATTGCGAACAAGTACGCGGTCCCACTCTCTTGAGTCCGCGCAGGTAGAATCATTGGGAAGAAAACATCTACCAGCGGACGCAGACTATTACACAGAAAAGCCCACCTTTGCTTCGGTGGGCTTTTGTATTCGTTTATCAGAACCACATTACTCGTTCAATGAAAACAGTGTTACTGGTTATATAAACAAAGCAGAGTTAAAATCAACGAGCAAGGTCGCTTTGTCAGGATACGAAAACAGCAATGCAAACTGGTGGAGAGTGAATGGCAGTCAGTCAAGGTGATATCTACTGGGTGTCGTTGGGAGAACTGAATGGGTCGGAAGTCAGCCATCCCCATGTAGTCATCCAGGATAATGTGATTAACCGCAGCCGCATCAATACCGTGGTTGTTTGTGCATTAACAACAAATCGAAAGCGGGCAAGCCTGCCCGGTAATGTATTACTGGAGGCAGGTGAAGCAAATTTACCCAGGCAAAGTATCGTCGTAGTTTCACAGGTGACTACAGTCGATAAAGCACAGCTGGGTGAATACATCGGGTCGCTACCCCAGCAGCGGATCAACCAGATATTGGCGGGTATGCGGTTTCTGCAACCTATGACGGCACATCATGAATGAAGATAAACCCAGTTGACGGCATCCATGAACGGTGGTGCCTGGAGGCAACATGCAATTCGGTGTTCACATTTTCCCTACTGAATATTCCTTTCAACCCGATGAACTCGCACGAGCCGTCGAAGAGCGTGGGCTGGACTCTGTTTGGTTCTCGGAACATACACATATCCCAATCCGGTTTCTCAACGCGCCGGACGGAAACCCCCGCCTGCCAGACTATTACTGGCAAACATACGATATCTTTGTCGCCATGACTCTTGCCGCAGCCGCAACAAAGGACATCAAAATCGCAACCGGCGTCTCCCTTGTTATTGAGCGAGACCCGATCATCCTCGCAAAGGAAACAGCAACAATAGACCTTCTCTCCAAAGGACGTTTCATTTTTGGCATTGGCGCAGGCTGGCTCGAGTCGGAAATGGCTGACCATGGAGTCAACTACCGGACGCGTTTTCAACTTCTAAAAGAACAACTGCGGGCGATCAAAGAGATTTGGACAACGGACGAATCCGAGTTTCATGGCAATTTTGTGAACTTTGACAAGATGAGAGCGTTTCCAAAGCCCTACCAGCATCCTCATCCTCCGATCATTATGGGTGGAGCAGGCGAAAAATCGATCGAATGCGCTGTAGAACTATGCAACGGCTGGGCTCCATGGTTAATGGAATGGCCAAAGGCAAAAGAATCAATTACGAAATTCAAACAGCAAGCCACAGCAAACGGACGCGACCCAAACTCGCTGGAAATATCCCTTTTTAAAGAATCCATACCTGACAAAAGGACTATCGCAGAAATGGAAACTGCGGGAGTTAAGAGGGTCATACTGGCCCTCCACGGACAAAGCCGCGCAGAAGCACTACCCACGCTCGATCGAATGGCAAAATTAGAACGTTAACAAAAGGCGCCCAGCACGGCGTACATCCGATGGTGTGATAAAGCAAAGTGGCTCGTATGTGGCGTGCAAAAGGACGGGTTATTAATAACCTGTCGACCGCCATCTCCAGGGGCCACTTGAGTCGCCCAACCCGACTGCCTGGGTGAACGGACGACCTTCCGACGCGGCACCCGTCACCCACGTGTGATCATCGTGTGGCGCAGGGAAGAAACAGGAACTCCTGAATGCTGAGCCCGCAGCCGGGTAGCAGTTGTGTGGCATGGATCAAAACTGACAGTTGGGGCAGTAGTGAGTGTTCCGTCCACCGATCCGTACATACACGATCGGCGTGCTGCACCGTGGACAGGGTTCCCGGGTCCGCTCAAAGATATTGCGCCGATGGATGGCTTGCCCTTTACGCCCAAACAGATCCCGTTGCGTGCCGCGCATGGATATCCCTTCGGTTAATACCTTCCCAATCGCAGCATGGAGCCGTACGAGTTCATCTGAAGTCAGCGAGGCGACTGAGCGACGTGGATCAATTCCCTCATAAGGCGGACCCCGTCCTCTGCTTCAATATCCTCAAGCTGGATGTTGATCATCCGCATTCCCGGAGAATCGTGACCTGCCACTGCTCCGACGTCGGAAGAAATC
>JANMSY010000228.1:0-12625 GCA_031389865.1 Anaerolineales bacterium
GTTCCATGTGCCGAAGATGTTGCTAAAGCTGGCGCTGGGCGAAATGAGCGTCCTCATCACGGAAGGACGCTATTCACAACCCAGGCGTCTTCGCGAACAGGGATTTCAATTTAAATTCCCGACGCTCGTAGAAACGCTTGAGGATATATTTTCAAATCACTTTGGAGAAAAATGAAACGAACCATTCTGTTTTTAACATTACTTCTTGTTGCGTGTGCCCCCGCTGTTGCACCGCAAGCTGAACTCGCTCTACCCACGGCTTACCTTGACCCGTCCTATCCCACAATGGAATCGCAAGCTGTCACACTGAGCCAGCTCTCGAACGGAATTGAAGTCCGCGCGGACCGTGCCTGGCGCGATGGCAAGCAGGTCAACGTGGATGTTTGCTTTACCCTGCTCAATACATCGGACTGGTCGGTTTCAGGAGCGACTCTGCAATACCCGGATGCAACGATCCTTGACTTTAGTTCGACCATGCTGAGTATACAGGAACCCGTGGAAGGTCAGGCTGGCATGCGATGCGATACACTTTCGTTCTTCAATGTTCCGCCGGATGCAAACCTTTCGAGCGTAACGGTCACGGTTGACGCCATCGCCGCGCCGCCGCGCGTGGAGGAACTTTGCTCGATCTACCTGCCCAAAATTCAGCAGACACTCACTGAACGAGGCATCGCCATCACGCTTAACTGTGCGGATGTAAATGGTGTGCAGGCGATGCAAATCTTAAGCAAGCCAGACACCATGTCGCAGGAAGAAGCGGAGCAGCTTGTCTACAGTGATGAGTTTTACACGGTCAAAGGTCCATGGTCGTTCACCTTCGATCTTGGTCAGTGATGCTGTATAATTGCGGCATGTTTAGTTCAAAATCTGTCTGCAATTATTATTACGACACCCACACATAAATCGTGCGGTGGTGTGTTGATAACGCGCCCACCATCGCGGGCGCGTTTTTGTTTGTCTTAACTCCAGGAGGTTTATATGAACATCGAAGAACAGGTTGAATTGCTCATGCTGGGCACAGAATACGGCGATGAAGATCTTAAGAAAGCGATGACCAATGAGTTGCGGCAGCGCCTGATGGACGCTGAAAAAGAGGGACGCCCGCTGCGCGTCTACTGTGGATACGATCCCACATCCACTGATCTTCATCTGGGTCATACGATCACGATGCAGAAATTGCGCCAGTTTCAGGATCTGGGGCATGATGTGACCTTTCTCATTGGAAGTTACACTGCGCTGGTCGGCGACCCCTCCGATAAAAACAAAGCGCGTCCAATTTTGACGCAGGAACAGGTTGCCCACAACGCGCAGACATATTCCGAGCAGGCATTTCGCGTGCTTGATCGTCAGAAGACGAAGATCCGCTACAACGGTGAGTGGCTGAGCGAGTTGTCCCTTGTGGATCTTATCCGACTCGGACAGAACTTTACGGTGCAGCAGTTTCTGGCACGTGATAATTTTGCAAATCGGCTCGAGAAGGGTGAGGCGATCTATTTGCATGAGACCTTTTATGCGTTGATGCAGGGGTATGACGCAGTAGCCATGCAGACCGATGTTCAGGTTGGCGGTACTGACCAGTTGTTCAACATTATCGTCGCGGGACGCAAGCTGCAGGAAGCGCTGGGCCAGAAACCATTGGTGGGTATCATCACTGGCATTTTGCCGGGTACAGACGGCACTCAGCGCATGTCCAAATCGACGGGCAATATCGTGCCGATCAACACAGGCGCTGAAGATATGTATGGCAAGCTGATGTCGATACCGGATCTCTCGATGGGCAAATATATGCGCCTTGCCACGCGCTGGTCACCGCATGAGATCGAAGCTTTCGAAAAAGACGTCGAGTCGGGGAGCGTTCACCCGCGGGATGCGAAGATGAAGATCGCGCGCGAGATCACGAGCATTTTCTATGGCGATGTAGATGCCCAACAAGCCGAGGAAGCGTTTGTTAAAACTTTCCAGCACAAGGAAGCTCCTGACCAAATGCCTGAATACGATTTGAAGACAGGCCAGACGGTAATGGATGTGATCCTTGATGCGAAGCTTGCAGCCAGCAAAAGCGAGGCGCGGCGACTGTTTGATCAAAAAGGGGTTCGTCTGGATGGCGAGACGATCGAACGTGGCGATGTCACATTTCCACGTCCAGGCGTGCTCCAGGTGGGCAAGCGCAAATATTTGCGGGTCAAGTAACTCAAAACGGGATGGCCCATGCTATCCCGTTTGACTTTTTTCACCTTCCAGCATTTTGAAGAAAATTTCGACGATCCTCGGGTCAAGGATTGTGCCTGCAACATCCCTTAAGTACTGAATGACCTTTTCGCGGGGCCAGGCTTTACGGTAGGGTCGGTCTGACAGAAGCGCGTCCCAGATATCTACCACAGAGAAGATGCGCGCCGATAGCGGGATTTGCTCACCTTTCAAGCCGCGCGGATACCCACTTCCATCCCAGTGCTCGTGATGACAATAGGGGATATCGAGCGCGCGGTGTAGATATGAGATTGGCGACAGCAGATTATATGCATAGATGGGGTGTTGTCGCATTTCCACCCATTCATTGGCATCCAGCTCTCCAGTCTTTTTGAGAATATGGTCAGGGACGCCCATCTTTCCAATATCATGTAACAGTACGCCGCGATAGATATTGACCAGTTCACTGTCGCTGGTTCCCATGAAGCGTGCAAGAAGCATGGTTAATTCAGTCACCCGACGAGTGTGTCCCTCGGTTTCACGGTCTCGAAGTTCCAGCGCCCGCGCCCAGCCTTCCAGGGTAGTGTCGTAGGCCTGCATAAGTTCCTGGTTGGAACGTTGCAGGTTTTCAAAGAGTTGTGAGCTGTCAATTGCGATTGCCGCCTGGCCCGCGAGCGTATGCAGGAATTCCATCCAGTCCAAAGAGGGTGAAAGAGGCCTGCGGTGAAAGACCTCGAACACGCCCTTTATTTGCCCCTTCACGATCAATGGAATGCCTATGTAGGTCACAAACCCTTCGCGGCGCAGCAGTAATTCATTCCTTGCCTCTCGTGCATTTTGCAGATCTGTGACATGTAGGATGGATTGTTTGATAATCGTCTGACCCGCCAGGCTTTCGCTAAATCGTAGCTGTGGACGAGTCGGCATTGCAGTCTGGAACCCCGTGCTTGCAACATAGGTGATGCTTTGGATGTCCGGATGATAGAGTCCGATGTCCACCGCGTCCACGTTAAGATGGTTGAGGGTTTGATCCATCAAAATGTTCAGGGTCAGGCGCAGGTCGAAGGATGAAGCGATGGCAGCGTCAATATCACGCAGACTCGTCAGTCGCTTCACCTGCTTCTGGCTTTGTTCATAAAGCTGAAGACGGTGGATGGAATTGCCCGTGATCTCGGCGAGTATGCTAAGAAGGTTGATTGCTTCTGTCATCTGCCGTCCCTGATCGATCGACACCATGAGTACCCCAACAGGCCCGACAGTGGATTCTATCGGGATGCAAATTCCTGCAAGTCCCGCGGTGGTGGTGTCGCGGTTTAATTCGAATAGTAAGGGGTCGTCTTTTAGATTGTGCGATATATATTTTTCCCCGCTGGTGAATGTGCGTCCCACGATGCCTTCCACTGCGCTGAGGGATGTGTATCGGAGCATGGATTCCGCTCCATGCGCGATCTTCTGCATCAGCTGGTTGCTCGTGTGATCGTACATCCAGATTGAGCCGTGAGGTGTATCAAGCAGTCCCAACGATTCATCCAGAAGTATGGGAAGCATTTCCTCCATCGAATGGGCGAGCCGCAGGGATGTGGACACATTGTTTATGATCTCAAGTTCTTTGACCCGACGTTGCGTCTCATCATATAGGCGTGCATTCTCAATGGCAACTGCTGCCTGCCGTGCAAGGCTGGTCAAAAACTCCAGCTCCCGAGGGGCGAAGTCGGTTCCGTCCCCGGACCGCCATACTGCAAGCAAGCCAGTGTGCTTGTCTTTTAGCACAATCGGTACCCCCATTAGATGCTCAAGAGGGTTTTTTTCGGTACCCTTTACAATGATGGCTCGTGGATCATGGGCGGTGTTATTGACAATTTCTCCTGCATTCTGTAAAGCTATATTTCCGAGAATTCCACTCCCAACCGTAAGCGGGTCGTTTTTGATTTCCTCTGCATCAATACCAAAAGACGCAATGGCATGCAGAAGGTTTTCATCCGCCAGATACACGGCGCTGGTCTCGCTGTGAAGCAGGTCCATTGCATAGGATGCAATTCTTTCCAGTACGACATCCAACTGAAGTGTTGCAGAAATATCGCGACCCACTTCCGCAATTGCGGCCGCTTCCTGCGCCTGGCGGCTTGTCTCCTGGAATAAACGTCCTGATTCGATGCAGATGGAGACCTGATGTGCAATTCCCACCAGGAAGTTTAATTCTGACTCGTTAAATAAGCCATTCTCTTTCAATCTCCAGGCGTTAATCACACCTATGGTTCTGCCGCGCAGGATCAGCGGTGAAGACATCAAACTCTCCAGTTTCTCTTCCTTTTCAGGCGTACCGGGTACTGTAACCTTTCGCGGATCTTGCCTGGTGTCATTAATGATTTCTGCTTTGCCTCTGAGGAAGATACTACCGGTAATCCCTTCTCCAGCCTTGATCGTATGTCCCAGCAGTTCTCTTTGATATATTCCATGTGCAGCAACTGTTTTAAGTGTGGCCTGATCGTCTTGCAGGAGGTAAATGGCTACATGGTTGGCGCTAAGCATGTCCAGAGCGCGCCGCGTGATCTGCTCCAGAACCGGCAGTACCTCCCGCGTGGTTGCTATTTCATTCGCGATGTCTGCCAGCGCTTCGATGATCTTGGATCGCCTGATTTGCTCATCGAATAGTCGTGCGTTTTCGAGAGTCACCGCAGCCTGGTTTGCAAATGCCAGCGCAGTTTCGATGATCGCCTCGTCGTAGGCGCCCTGCTTGTAATTATCGAGCGTAATACAACCGATCACTCTGCCCCGGGTGATCAGTGGAACTGACATCCAACCATGGATTTGAAAGGAGTTTCCCCAGCTTTTGAATCGGGAATCTTTCTGTGCATCCTCGATGATTACAGGACGGCGTGTATCCTGTACTTGTTGGAACAGTTCATCTCCCGCGGGGAATTTTCGACCGATCAGCATTTCTGCATCAGCAAAACCCTGACATACGGCAAGCCTCAGCCAGTCACCTTCATGAAGAAAGACGCTTGCATTGTCATAATGAATCACCTGTTTTAATGCGCGCAGGATATCGACCATGACATGGTCCGGATCAAGTGTCGACGACATGGCTGTTGCCGCCTGTCGCAGGTTTTCCGCCTCCTGACGCCGTTTCTGCTCTGAGTCAAATAGACGGCCATTTTCAATGGCTGTGGCAGCATGGGTGGCAAGCATTTCCAGCAGCGCCTGTTCTTCCCTTCCGTACGCATTTGGCTCATATGACTGAGCCGAGATCATGCCAATAATATTGTTGCTAATTCTCATTGGAACGGCTACAAGTGACTGGACATGCCGGGTGGATCCAAAGTGGACAACATGTCTCTTTGAGATTTCCGCCTCATTCGTAAGAATAATGGTTTTGCCCTCATTGATCACAGTGGCTGTGATTCCCGCGTTCCCCGGCAAACTTTCCCACTTAATGCGCGTACCCGCCTCAACCGTATACACAGGAGTATTTACAGTTTTCGATTCGTCCCGAAGAGCGATAATGAACACGTCACAGGCCATCAACTTCGTGGCTGCTTCATGGATGGCCACGTAAATTTGTTCAAAATCCTGAGCAAAGCGCACGATATCCTGGCTGATCCGATGGAGCACCGCGCGGCGTTCTGATGCACGCAGAGCATCCTGATAGAGGCGCGCATTTTCGAAGGAGATCGCCGCAGAGTTAGCCAGAGCCGTCAGGAAGCTTTCGTCTCTTTCGCTATATGCATAAGGCTGTGTGGATTCAACATTCAAAACTCCAATCACGCGGCCCCTGGCTACGAGCGGTACGCACAATTCCGACTGGATGTTTTTTATTACGTGGAGATAATGTAGTTCACTACTTACGTTTCCAGTTCGTACGGACTGCCCCTGTTGAGCAACCCAACCGATGATCCCCTGTCCCAAAACTCGGTTCTGATGACGGAGCAATTCCTTGTCCGTCTCGTAACTCTCAATGTTTTGTGCCCTTTGACTAATGGCCATCGGGATCAAATTCTGACCGTCATCATCCAGCAGGTATAGGGAGGCAAACTCATATCCTAGCAGGTTGTCCATGGTTGTAATCAGGTTTTGTGCAATGATCTGGGGTTCCAGGCTTTGCGCAATGGACTTTGTCGCCTGGTAAAGGGCATTTAGTTCCCGGGAACGTCTTTGCTCCTTTTTAAAGAACCGCAATCTTTCCAGCGCAGTGCCCACACTGCTCGCGATTGTGTTTAGGAAACGTTCGTCGTTTTCCATAAACGCATCAGGCATTTTACTTTCGACATTCAAAATGCCGATCACTCGTCCGTTTATACGGATGGGAATGCAGAGTTCCGACTGTATTTCTGAAGCAATTTCAATGTAGACGGCTTCCTGGCTAACGTCTCCCGTCCGAATGATTTTATCCAGGCAAACGGCTCTTCCAGTGATGCCGGAGGTAATTGGATAACTCTTTTGCCAATCCTGAATATTGGCTCCGATATAGGACGGGTGAGGCGTGAGTTGATCTCCGTTTTCGTTAAGCAGCAGAAAGCCGCAAAGTTCAGGGTAGAGCTGCCCGGTGATTTTTGTGACTCTCTCAATGATTTCATCCTCAGACTTACTTTCGGCCTCCGCGATTGCCACCGTGTGGAGGACAGTAAGCTCTTTGACCTGACGTGCCAGTGCCTCTTCCGTTTTCTTACTTTCTGTCAAGTCCGTAATCACAGCGATAGTCCCAGTCAATTCATTTTCATCCCAGCGAGGCACCCCAGTGATCAGCGCAGGTACTTCGTGAAGATCCTTGTGGAGAAGCCTGGTTTCATAAGTGGTTGTGACACCTTGTCGTCGGAGAGACCTTTCGCTTTCAAACTGATCCTGGCTTGCCTCGGATGCAAAATCAGCCGGTGACTGCCCAAGCATTTCATCGGACTTGTATCCCAGCATGCTTGCATAAGCAGGATTAACGTATCGAAACTTTCCCTCTTTGGTTGTGACAGTCAATCCCTGTCCCATGTTATTGAGTACCTGCAAGGCGAAATCGCGTTCGGCCTGTAATGCCTTTTGTGCCTTCTTTTCCTCGGTCATATCATAGAACATGGCTAAGATGCATACCTGTCCACCAAGTTCGATCAGTTCATAATAGGCTGTTGTGTCTTTGGTTCCAGCGGGCACATTTTGAAATTGTTGTTCCATTGCCTGTACTGTGCCATTTTTCTGCAGTTGTGCTACAAACGTACTTCGCTCTTCTTTGTCTTTCCACAAGCCTATTTCGACCGCATTCTGCGTGAGCAAATCTTCAAAAGACATCCCGATCAGGTCAAGGTATGCCTGATTCGCATCAATAAAATTCCCGTCATCCATGCCAACAACGCACGTGGAAATGGGCGATGCGTGAAAAATACGGCGGAACCTTTCCTCACTTTTCCGTATGATCTCGAGGGATTCTTTTTCTTTTGTGATATCAAGCAGAATGCCCTGCCAGTACAGGGGATCATCATCCTTGTCCCGGATTAGATTTGTATCTTCCTTGATCCAGACGATGCTCCCATCCCGTGTCACGAACCGGTATTCCTCAAGAAAACGTGTCCCCATTTCATTTGACTTTTTATCTGCTGCCAGGATTCTTTCACGGTCCTCTGGATGTATCAGGTTGCTCCACAGGTCTGGTATGGCATACCATTCATCGGGTGTATAGCCGGTCAATTCCTCAACGCGCGGGCTGATGTAAAGGGATGTTTCCCTGCCATCTGCTTTATCCAAAAATACAACGGCTGAGATCTGCTCAACGAGCGACTGGTATTTGATCTCAGCCTGGCGCAATGCCTCCTGCTCGCGTAACAGGCGGTTTTGCGCGATGGCATTGCTGATAACCACCGGCAGGCGGTGTAGATAGTCGCTTTGTTTGACGAGATAATCTGCTGCACCGGCCTTGAGTGCCGCTACAGCAACTTCCTGATCCCCCTGTCCGGTAACAAGAACAACCGCAGGCGCCGATTTAAGTTCCCGTACTTTCTTGAGAAGCTCCAGGCCAGTCCCATCTGGCAGACGAAGATCGCTGAGCACAAGATCGATATCTGGTTCCGCATCCAGCAGCCTCAGCGCATCTTTCATTGTTTCCGCGTGAATCAGTTTGAACGTCTGTTGGATGTTTTCCTCAAGGGTTCTCTGTGCCAGCACGACGTGCGCAATTTCGTCTTCAACATACAGTATTTTCATCTATGAAAAGTGTTCTTCCTCGAGAGGCAACAGGCTCTGCGTTTATTGGTGATCGAACGATCAATTATATAACAGAGATGGAATTGGACTGTACCAGTATAATAAAAAAGACGCCGCAAGGCGTCATCAAAACTGTAATTTTAGAGGCGTCGAGGGGATTCGAACCCCTGATGAGGGTTTTGCAGACCCTTGCCTTACCACTTGGCCACGACGCCATGCTGTTAAACTTCTGAGCGGGCGATGGGATTCGAACCCACGACCTTCTCCTTGGCAAGGAGACGTACTACCACTGTACTACGCCCGCATTCTGGGTCCAAATTCTGACCGAGAGTGCCGAGACCCAGGATCGAACTGGGGACACCGCGATTTTCAGTCGCGTGCTCTACCAACTGAGCTATCTCGGCCAGATATTTTATTGTTAAGCGTCCGTGATTTTACTAGCAGACATACTGATTGTCAAGCAAACATCCCTGCTCGGAGGGCAGTCAAAGCACATGGGAACAGGAGTCCCATATCTCTCTTGACCTCAACCTGCTTCCGCACTACAATGCCCGCCTATACTCAGCATCTGTCATTGCGAGGAGCGAATGAAATGAGCGACGTGGCAATCTCCTCGTGGAATTGGAGATTGCTTCGGGCTGGCGCCCTCGCAATGACGTGGGAATATTATGTTTGAAAACCTTACCTCAAGACTCAACCAGGTATTTGACCAACTGCGCCGGCGCGGCAAACTCTCCGAAGCGGATGTGGATGCGGCGATGCGCGAAGTACGTCTTGCCCTGCTCGAAGCGGATGTTCATTTTAGCGTTGTTAAAACGTTCATTGCACGTGTACGTGAACGCGCTGTTGGAGCGGAAGTATCCAGGGCATTGAACCCCGGACAACAGGTTATCAAGATCGTCAATGATGAATTAATCGCCACATTAGGGGAACCGGCCCCATTAAATCTACGTGGTCCAAAACCCCACGTCATTATGATGGTTGGGTTGCAGGGTTCGGGTAAGACTACAGGCGCAGGGAAGCTTGCTCGCATGCTGCGCTCCAAGGGGGAGCGGGTTATGCTCGTCGCAGGTGATCCGTATCGCCCTGCCGCAGTTCAACAGTTGCAGCAACTCGGTGAGCGGATCGATGTCCCCGTTGAGTCAGATTTGAACATCACACCGCCAGAGCTGGTCCAGCGCGCGTTCGAGAAAGCCGAAAAGGGTGGATTCGGCATCATGATCGTGGATACAGCCGGTCGGTCGCAGTTGGATGCGGAACTGATGAATGAGCTACGGTCCATCGTGGCGAAGGTCCCGCCTGTGGAAATACTGCTCGTGGTCGACTCGATGATCGGTCAGGAAGCGCTGAACATTGCGCAAGGTTTCCGCGATAGCGTGTCCATCACCGGTTTGATGATGACGAAGATGGACGGTGATTCACGCGGCGGTGCGGCAATCTCCATCCGTTCAGTCACAGGCGTACCCATTAAGTTTATTGGTACGGGTGAGAAACTTGACGCGCTCGAAACCTACGACCCTGCTCGCCTGGCATCTCGTATTCTGGGTATGGGCGACATGATCGGTTTAATTGAAAAAGCCGAGGCTGTCTTCGATGCGCAAAGCGCACAAGCCTCGCAGAAGACCGCTGACCGCATGATGAAGGGACAGTTCTCGCTTGAGGACTGGCTCGACCAAATGAAGCAAATGAAGAAGATGGGACCACTTGCGCAGATCATGGACATGCTGCCCGGGCAAATGGGACAGGCAGCGCGCCAGGTCGACCCAAAGGATATCGAGAGAACGTTCAAACAATCGGAAGCCATCATCAATTCGATGACGTTGAAGGAACGCCGCGACCCTGATATTTTGAACGCCTCACGCCGCAGGCGCATCGCGGCTGGCTGTGGCATGGAAGTGCAGGATGTGAATCGCCTGGTCAAACAGTTCCGTGAAGCACAAAAAATGATGAAGATGTTTCAGAAGACGGGCGGAAAAGGATTGGGAAAGTTGTTTGGGTAGCCCGCGAGTGCGTTGCACCCTCCTGACACTACACCTCAAAATCCCCGATCGAGACCGCCCACTCAATGGCTTTTGCCATTGGTTCATCCGCTGTTACAAGAGGAAGCGCTAATTTTTTCGCAAGAACAGCGTAACAGGCATCATAGGCGGTCAAATTACTTTCATTGGCAAGTGTCAACGCCTCTTCCATCAAGTCTGCTGTTGAAGTGGGCTTGAGGGCAAGCTCGTTTAGATCAGCGAGATCGGCTTGTGAATCTTCAATAGGACGTTTGAATCGGCGTGTATACTTGAGCAGGATGTTGGCGCATTCGATGTAAAACAAGTCGGGGACATAAAGTTCCGCCGGTGATTCATTTGTGAGCCGGGCAAACAGATCTTGAACCTTCTCAGAATACTCTTCTTCAACAAATAGCTTAATCCCAACGCTTGCGTCCACAACACAGCGGACAGGAGTGTCATTCATCTTGTGCGATCCTCGCGAAGGAGGTCAAGGGATGAAGGTGCGTTTCTGGGAGGCTTGAAACGCCTGCGCTGAATGGATTTCAAGGTCTTGGCCTGCTTCTTCCGGCGTTCTTCAATTTCGATTGCCTGGGCAAGCATGGTGATCACCTGCGCACTCAAAGAACGATTCCGCGCACGGGCCAACTGTTGGAGTCTCTCATATAAATCGTCAGGTACACTGCGAACATGTAAGGTATTCATGGCTCATTCCTTTCCGAACCCAAACTATACCATATGTGGTTGCGTTGTGCAACCATTTTGTCAACTGCCTGATCAAGCAATTCCGTGAAGCACAGAAAATGATGAAGATGTTTCGGAAGACAGGCGGAAAAGGATTGGGAAAGTTGTTCGGGTAGAAACGTATAGGTTATGCGTAGAGCGTGACCTGCTTTTTGGATATCTTCTCCTGGGTTAATGCTCATCGTTATACAAATAAATTGAAAGTCACTTTCGCCATAAACTTTTGTACTTCCTGCGATATTTGTGGTCTTCCTCGATTTCGATCAGTTCGAGAACCTTTTCCCTGATCTTCTCATCATTCACCACATCGTATACATTTCGCATGCTTTGCAGAATGTCATGGCGGATCAGAGTGCAGTTCTTTTCCGTGACGCATTCCCGGAAACGATGCTCCAGACCACCCATGTAAACTTTCTGCTGTTTCTTTCCTGCAATGCCGACCTTCCAAAGTGATTGCAGGCAATGACGCGCAGTGACGAATCGTTCATCTTTTGTCACGTGGAGCAGTTTATCGAAGTCTTTGAGCATCCTGTTCTTAGGGTCGCTTTTGGCAAGGTTGGAGAGAACTTGTGCCGAAATTGCCCTCACATGATTGTCCTTGTGAGTTAAGCCTTCCACCATTTCGCCCCATATCTCATAGGCCCAATCAACCGGTTTATCTGTCGCTTCGAGGATGTAGGCATACGCCTTGTTCTGTAATGTATTGTCTTGAGAACGGATGTTATCGACATTTGTTCGTATGGTTTTGTCCATTGATTCTCCAAAATTCCTGGGCTTACAAGAATTGCAATAACCTTCCTTGCATGCTTCGCATAAGAAATCCCGAAAAGCTATGTTGTAATGAGAAAGGGATGGGTCGACATTCAATTTTATTTCATTGATCACGGCGCGGTACTGGTCGTAGAAAGCCCAGGTTGGCGCTGGCTTGTAGTGCAGATTTTTTAACTCGAATGTTTCGATAATCCCTTTTACCGTGGTCGGTTTCACAAAAACTTCAAGCTCAGGGCGATAATAAGCCTGGCAAATGGTCATCAGGGACCACTTTGCCAATTTTCCACTTTTCAGAATGTCCAGCAGGGTTTCAAACCCAATTTGTTCGTTTCCATGTAGCAGTTTTTCTAGTCCCTTGGCGAGCATAAGCTGATCTTCGGCGGGAAGCGAACGGGCAAAGTCTCTAAACCTCGGCTTTTCGAACACGGACACCAGGGATGAACGTGTCATGACCTTGATCATGTTTTCCACGATCAAATCAGGGAGTTTGAAATTTCTCTTTGCAAAACTATTTTGCGTGAGTTCGATCATCTTTTCCAATTTGTGTTTTTTGCGAATGGCGATCATCTCAGGATGATCGAACTCTCCCGGATACCGGTCGAAAAATGTTTCTTCGGCTTGTTTCAATTTTCTGAGATCCAACGCGCCTCGTTGGTTTCCTGTGATGGGTTGTTTACTTTCAACTTCTTATTTGACCAGAAACGCAAGCTCTGTCTTAAATTTTTGGGGATCTTTTTCGGTGGTGG